>JAISIZ010000045.1 GCA_031261785.1 Mediterranea sp. (in: CFB group bacteria) | reverse complement strand
AATACGCGTATCGCCGTTTCGCGAAAGTGTTCAGTACGCTGAAGGGATTGTAAACGCCTTCGGTATCCTCCAGGAAGTGGTAGCCGTCGTACATCCGTCGCATCGTTTCCAAAGTCTCCCCGTAGGTCGTCTTCGTTTTCTCGGCCAAGGCATGCAGCTCGGGCTGGAAATTCTCCACAAGCTCCGTCTCCGTAATACCACAGATGCCGGCGTATCGTTCGTCCATGCTTATATCATTCGGCTGGTTCATGCCGCTGAACACTCCGGCCTGGCCGAACTTCGTCACGCCCGTGAAGAAGAGGAAGCGGAGATAGGGGTCGGCGCTCTTCAGCACGCTGTAGAAAGCTTGGAGTTGGGGACGTATCAATGCGTGCAGCTCAGGGTTGTCCATCGTGTCGAGCAGGGGCTTGTCGTACTCGTCGATGAGCACCACCACACCCTTGCCCGTTTGCCGATAGGCTCTCTCGATGAGGCCTTTCAGGCGGCTTGGGGGAGTGTCGTCGCTTTCATCTTTTCCCCACTGTTTCTCCAATACTTTCAGGTTGGTATTCAGTGCGGTCATGAAGGTATCTATGCTCGTGTAAGCGTCGACGTTCATGTCTAAGTGGAACACGGGGTATTCTTCCCACTCCGTCTCCAGCTTCTCTATGGCCAGTCCCCCGAACAGCTCCCGTTTGCCGAGGAAGTAGGCTTTCATGGTGGAGAGCAGCAGGCTCTTCCCGAACCGTCGGGGACGGCCGAGGAAGTAGGGCTTCCCTTGGTAGGCGAGCCGGTAGATGTACTCCGTCTTGTCCACGTACACGAAGTCATTCTTGCGAATGTACTCGAAGTCTTGTATGCCGATAGGCAAGGGTCTGCTGTTCATCATAAGCGCTGACTTTATGGGGTTATGCGCCACAAAGATACGAATCTATTCCGTCGTGCGGAATACAAATCGCATCTTTCGCATAAACAGTTACGCGTTACCGTTGACTAACAAACCTGTTAGAGACCACCTATGGCCAACACGCTTTAACCTTTATTTTGCGGCAACACGTATCCTATCATGAACATTTGTACTATTTCCGCATTATCGGTTGAATAGTGCTGGAGTGGGAGTGGGAAGAGACAAATCCCTCCCCTATCGGGTCGTCTTCCCTGTGAAGGAAGCAGGGAAGACGACCCTTAAAGAGGCGGGAAATTACTCGGCGGATAATGCCTTCATTCCGATTGGCGTAATTTTCGCGTCACCGACCCGTGGCACTACGCCCCCAAAGCTGCGTGTGGCAACCGCTCTCGTCATCACGGGTGTCTTCATGAATGGGGTATCCCCGGTAAATGTACCTGCTACCGTGCCGCCGCTCATAGCGACATAGCACGCTCCTATAATCTCGTAGGAGACACCGCCCGATACAGTCACCGTTCCATTCCCCCATGCCACGCTACCGTCTTTTTTCAGTTGGCCGATGTAGCAGTCGTATCCGTCTCCAGTGACAAAACCTTGATTTTCCCCAACTACGACAAGTCCCAAAAAGGCCATATTATATTGGCTGTATGCCCCCAATGTTTGCGAGACGATACGTATGCCTCCCGTGGCCGAGTCGAATTGGGCCGTCAACGCATACTGGCTGCTGGTGGCGATAGCGGATCCTCCCCAGCCAATCACCTTGTAGGTGCTTCCAGCCGTGGCTTGCGTGATATTCAGGTTATAGGAGAATGGCTCACCTTCGTCATCTATGGCGGTCAGTGTCCAGTCGCCCAGATAGTCGATATATGCGGGGTCGCCCTGCGTGACGGTGATGATGGCCCGCAGCATGCCCGAGGAGAGTGTCACTGAGGCAGTTCGTTCCGCCTGTCCAGTATTATCCGTAGGTGTCAGGACGATAGATGCTCCCTTGGTTTCCACAGTCAGCCACTCACCATCAGAAGCCGCGGTAAATGGCAGGACACTACTCACCTTTATCTCACGCGGGGATGTGTCATCGTTTAGAAATTTCAACGATGTGGTCTCGGGAATGATCTCGGCTCCTGTTTGCTTCACGGTAATATTGGTCTCCAGATCGCCACTTTTCACCGTAACGGCCGCTATCAATGCCTCACTTGTTTCGTTGCGACTGGTGGTCAGCCTCAGTACATCTCCAGTTACTTCGGCAGTGATCCATTTGGCGCTTTCCTCGATAGAGGCATTGAAAGGAGCTATATGCGTCACGGGTACTTCCACGCTTCCTCCAAAGGCGTCAAATTCCACGCTTTTGGCAGAGGGAACAGGAATAAGATTGCCTGTTTGATATACAGGAACTTCTGTCGTCACCTTCCCGCGACCCACCCGTATGATGGCCGTTCGGCTGGTCAAGCCGAAATTTATCGCCACATCAAAATCCACTTGGCTGTTCGACGTCTGGGTTATCGTACACCAGTCTTGATCCGATTCGGCGCTCAACGCAACTTTCTCTCCAGCGATAGAGAGGCTTCCCGAGCCTCCCAGCGCATCAAAATCCGTTGCTGAGTATATCGCTTGCAAGGAGGGCGTCTCGGAGACTTTCTCGTCATCGTCGCATGCGGCCAACCATACGCAGCCGCCCGCAATCAATAAAGCGTATAATATATTTCTCATAATCCGTTGTTTATAATATGACTAACTTTCATTAATTAAATGGATAAGTAATGATCGATTTCGAAAGCTTCATCCAGTTGTCGGGGTTATTGTCGTCGGTGAGCAGCATGTAGGTGGGGTTCATCACGTCGTCGGTGCTGACGGTGAACGTGCCGATGAAAGGTTTGATGAACTCGTCGTAGTCGGCGTTGGTGTAATACCAAGTCCCGTTGCCGGCGCTCCTACCCGAGTTGTAGGCGAGCTTCACCTTGTCGTCGCCTATGGTCTCGGCCGTGAAGCCCACCACGCCGGCGTAGCTGCCGCTGATAAAGCCGAAACCGTAGCTGCTGGCCGGATAGGTGTCACTAAGCCAGGAGCCGTAGCCGAAGTATGCGATCTGTACCTCCTCTCCTTCAGCCTCAGAGCCTGCCTTGCCCTTGTTGAACTGCGTTTGCGACCAAGATCCGCTGTCGCTCACCTTGAGGAACCAGTTGCCGGCCACGAAGATGTCGTTGGGCGGGAACACGGGCACCATGGTGATGGCGGCGTCGGTGAGTTCGGTGAACGTCATGGTGGGGGCGTCGTAGGTGAAGCCGGTGATGGTTTTCCCGGCGATGGTGAGAGGTTCGTAGAGCTTGTATCCCGTGGGAGTGAGTATATAGGGTACCTTGATGTCCTCGTCGTTGTACTTGAACGTGATAAGGTGGTAGTTAGTGACACCCCGTATCTTCTCCGTGCCGACGAGCAGGTCGAGGAGCATGTAGGTGGATATGCTGTCCAGTTCTTGCACGCTGGTGAGGTATTCGCTCCAGTCGCCTTGCATAGGGACCATCACGATTCGGTTTCCCGTCTTGACACCCTGCAAGATGACGGAATCGGCCGTGGCCGACATGATGTTGAACTCAAGATCTCCCTCCATTCCCTTACCGATAGAGCCAATGCCGTCGGGATTCCAGGGATCGGAATAGTAGTGCATCACCTCGTTGTAGGTATCGAAGCTAAGTACCCGCCCTGCACTTTGCTTCAGGGAATAGGTACTGGTGACTTGCTCTTTGGACGGGAAGCTCTCGCTCGATACGGTAACCTGGCCATCGGTGGTAAAGGAGACGATAATATTGTACCCTCCATAAGCCTGTGAGTTGGACGGGTAATATTCCATCAACCAGCCGTTGGCGGCTCCCGACAATATCCTTCGGCTCTCGCCCAAAGCCTTCTCCATGCGGATGGCGGAACTTTCATCGAACAGGTCTTTTTCTTCGTGCGTGCACGCCGCCACCAAGAAAGGCAGCGCCATCAACAAGTAAGCAATAATCTTCTTCATAAGGCAATTCATTTTAATGTTCGTAAATCAAGCGCGGATGCCTCTCTGGAGCGGCGAATCACCACGTCGCGTAATCGGTCGATGTCGATGGACCAACTCGTAGACAGATACTCCCTGACATATGCCAATTTCCGCAAGATAGTCTGCTTACCCGAGTCGTCGCCATTTACCACTCCGGCAGCCAAGAGCTTCTGCCAAGCCTCTTCGGTATGGGTGACGTAAATGGAAATGACCTCCACCATATCCTCCGAGGCCTGTCCGCTGGCATAGCCCGAGACAAAGCCGTATTGAGGAGCCTCGGGGTCGTCGAGGTTGACCCAGTCGGAAGATCGGTAGTTGCCTGCCGAAATCAGGTCGAAATCGGGGTCATAGTCCTTCGTCTGTTGCAAGATGTGGGCGAACTCATGGTGCATGGTATGGAAGAACCAATAGTTCATGTCATTGGACGCAGTGTTGGGAAACGGGCTGTCCACGTCGACTATCGGATTATTGATGTCTATGATGTTGACCTTGTACAGCGTGATTTTCAGGCCGCCCTCTGCCGTACCAAGCACCTCGCTTCCTTGTGCGTTGTACGCCGCGGATCCTATCAATTGCATGATCCGCGGGCAATAAGTCCGAAGAAACTCAACGCCAGCCACTTCCACGTACGCATCCAACCATACGTGCTTCATCAATATGGCCAAGGCTACGGCCTTGTCGTATTCAGCTGGTACGAGGTTGTACGTGATGTCAGCTTCCCGGTTATCGTATTTGTACTTGAAGTCAATATTGTAATTCAACAGATAGTTGGGAACCAACCAACGGTCCAATGCGGTAGGAGCCGTACTTTCGTCATTCTTGAAGATACTGTTAGAATCCAGTTTGTCTTCTCCGCAAGCATACAGGACGATCAGGGAGAAGAGTGCGAGTAACCATTTTATATTTCTCATATTCATTGTCTTTTAATAAGTTGATTATCTGGGGTTGGCTTGCAGTCCGGCGCTGATCACATCTTCTGGCAGCTGGATGGCCCGACGGGGGTCGTCCACTTTCAAAATGTCAGCTTCCCGACCGTCGCGGTTATGCCCCACCTCGATGCCGTAACGCTTGATGTCGTACCAGCGCGAGCCGTCGTGCAGGGTCGTGATGCGCCGATAGTGCAGCACGGTCTGGATAAAGTTCTCCTGCTCGCCAGGCTCCACCGTGAAGCCTCGCGGATGCAGCATTTTTTTCGGGGTACGGTCGGAACCATCCTCCAATACAGATACCACCGGACTATACGGCATATTCTTATTGTCCCAGAAAGCATTGATTCTCTCCGGGGTTAATGTTTGTAACCGGTACGTGACACCATTTGCCGTATAGGCAGGTCTGCAATAGGCGTGTTGCCAATAGTCCAGGTCGGTAGCGGCCTCGGTGTACTTCCCCGTCATGGCGTAAGCCTCCGCACGGCAAAGTAGCGTCTCGTCGGTGGTGAAAGGGACATGCACGACATGGGCGAATCCTATGCCGCCTGTTTTGTCGGTATATTCAAAAAACTCTTGGAGCTTGGGGAAACGCACCGCCTCCTCATAACCATACATCATGGAGATGAGGAAGGCCGAAGAGCCACTTGATCCGAAAGGGCCAGGCCCCCAATAGGTCTCGTTGGAGACGATGGGACGAGCGTGATTGTATCGGCGCTGACCACTGATGACACGTCCCGCCAGGGAAAAGACTGGCTGGATAAGCAGATTCGCTTTCTCGTTGGCGTTCACATATTGGTTGGCGATGTCGTTCGCTCCCATCGAGGTATATTGCATGGCGCTGCGAAGTTGGTCTACCGGGTTGCTGCCTAACACGACATTGGCGTAGTCGATCACTTTTTGGTAATTGGACTTGTCGGGCTTGATGTAGAATAAGTTGAAGCGAGCCGCGAAGGCATAAGCCGCTTTCCGATTGAAGTGATACTTAGCTACTGAATAGATATTGTCGTCGATATCGGGCAGGGCGGCCTCTATGTCGGCATTGATTTTTTCGTAAAGCTCGGCCATCGTGCCGCGGGTGTGCTTCACGATGAGCTGGGTCTCCAATTTCTCGATATAGGGAACCCCCAAGTCTTTGTCGGCCGTTTCGGGATTATAAGACCTGCAGAAGACATTAGCCAGCATGAAGTGGGCGTACGCCCGGCATATCAACGCCTCCGCCCGCTGGGCTGAAAGACGTTGGGGATTGCCCATCCACTCGATGGCGGCAAGAGCTTCGTTGGCCGACCCAATGGCATTGTAATGCTCTTGCCAGATCTCGAGCGGATCATCATTGTTTATGCCCGTAATGGACTCCCAAAGGTAGGCCTCTTCCTGCGTCTTGTAGGAGACAGCAAATTGCGATCCACTGTCCATCACGTTGTCCGACCCAAATTCCGTGATAAGAATGGGTGCAACGTTCGGATAAGCCGAGACGAGCAAGGAAGTGATCTTCTCGTCGGTGTTGATCTCCGCGCGATTGTCGGGCATCGCGTCCAAAAAGTCGTCGCATCCTCCGAGTAGGATGGCGATCGGTAAAATGCTTAATATATAAAGATTCGTTTTCATATTGTTTATCTCCTTTCTTTAAATTCCAAGCCTCAATGTTAGCGTGAATTGTCTTGGGATTGGAGCAGCTACGCCACCCGTGTTGTAGAACTCGGGATCCTGCCCGTTGAGCTTCTTGTCGGCATACAACAAGAAGATGTTGGTGGCCTGTAGCTTCAGCGAGAGATTAGACAGTTTCCAACGCTGGATCCAGTTTCCCGGGAACTCGTAAGAGAGCGACACCTCTTTCAGGCGGATGAAATCGCCTTTGGCTATACGTTCCGTCGAGTAATTATAAGCGTTGTAGGCGTAGCTAAGCTTGTTGTATATCCTATTCAAGTTTCTATCGGCGATGACCGGCACGTTGGTAATTTTTTCGTCTCCGGCCATGGTCCAACGATTCTTGAACTCCTTGGGCATGGCGTCCAAGTCGGAATATCTGTTGCTAAACACCGGATCGAGTCGAACTTTGTTACCAAAAGAGTAAGTCATGAACACGTTCAGCTTGAAACCTTTGTAGCTGAAGTTGTTGCCAAAACTACCGGTAATGGTGGGGTCGGTTGGTCCCTCATATTTCAGATAGTCCATAGTACGCGACTGGAAATCGAGATCTTGCACCGTCAGCTCTCCCTTCTCGTTGATGAACGTGGGCACGCCTCGATCGTTCAGTCCTTGGAAATCAATGGAGAACAGGGCACGTACGGGATAGCCTTTTAGGGCATATCCTTGGCCTATGATCATGCTCATGATATTCGCGTCGGTTTCCAAGTCGGTAATCTCGTTCTTCGTTTTGGAGAAAATGAAGTCGGTATTCCATTTGAAATCTTTCGTAACGATATTGCGTGTGGAAAGCGTGATCTCCACGCCGTTGGATTTCATGGAAGCCACGTTGCCGTACTTCCGGGCAAAACCGTCGGTACCATCAGTGGTCGCCAAGCCGATCAAGTCGTAATTGTTGCGCTTGTACCAATCGAGTTCCACATTGATACGGTTATTGAGGAATCCCGTCTCGAGACCTACGTTCCATTCGTGCTTCTTTTCGTAGGTGAGTTCACTGTTCGCCGGACTCAATCTTCTCAAGCCCGGCTCCTTCACGCTGGCGAACGGGCGCCACGGGTTATAGCTGTTGATGACGACAAACGAATTGGTGACGAAAGCGGGTCCTCGATCGGCCGTCAGGGAGTAAGAGGCTTTCAGCGTGAGATTAGACAGGGCGGGGGTCAGATGTTCGAAGAATTTCTCCTCGTGCACGTTCCATGCGCCCGACACGTTCCAAGTAGGAAGCCACCTCGATCTGCGGCTCTTGCCAAGCTTGTTGGAACCTTCGTAACGAAGGGTGCCGTTGAGCGTATAGCGTCCTTTCCACGAGTAGGTCCCCGTGCCGAAGAAGGCGGCTTGCCGCGCGCGGGTGAACGAACGCGTGTAGTAATCCGCGTTCTCCTCAACCCCTTGCTTGAAGTAGAGGTAGTCGTACGTAGGTATCTCGCCCATGTCGTACTTCATGCCTACGCCGTTGAACCACGTCTGGAGGCGATCGGTAGAGTTGAGTTCCATGCCACCGAAGAAGTTGACGATGTGATCTTCATTGTACACGTCGTTGTAAGCCGCCGTTGCCCGGAAATCCCAACTGTTCATGGCATATTTCGTCTCGCGGTAGAAACCTCCGTTAGGCATTACGGACACGGGAAGCGAGTTCACGTCGTCGGGATCCGTGTAAAGCCAAGGGTTATTTCCGCGCATGGTGGCGTCGTCCATCGCTCGATAGGCCATGGCTTGGTTAGACGAATCTTTGACGAAATGCGACTGTGTAGTGGTGGAATACTTATAGGCTCCCAATACTGCCAGTTCCACCTTCTTGATGGGTTTGTACTTCAGCTCGGCCTGGAATTTCAGGTCAACCACGCTCAATTCCATGTAGTTATTCTCCAATTCATGCAGAATGTTGAACGGTGCGTAATTGCGCACATACATCTCGTTGGCATCCAGCGTGCGCGACGTGTTCAGGGCGTAGGAGTAGGGGTTGATGTCAAAGTCTCGGCTTACCTCTCCGGTCACCGCATTGGTTTTCTGCGCCAACGTGCCAGGTGCCTGCTGTTTGCGATACGATCCGAGTCCGATTAGGTTGACCGATACGTTGTGGAGGACGTTATACATCGCATTGATATTGGCGGTATAGCGTTCCACCGAACTTCTCTTGGTCCATCCCGGATCGCTCATCACGCTCAGTGACGTATAGTAGGACGCTTTATCCGTCCCCGACGACATGCTGATGGCATGGTTTTGTGCCACGCTGGAGTTGAATAGGGCATCGAACCAGTCGGTATTGCGATACTCGGCCGCACGCAAATAATTGTTCCGGGACACGTCGTCGTTTCTCAAGCCATAGCCTGTGCGGGGATCGTACGTATTGATGAGGTAATACATCTTTCCGTAAACGCCACTGTTGCTTGCCCGGTAGGAATTGGCGAAAGTGAGGTAACCCGAGTTATCCATCTCCTTGAACACGCCCATCTGTTCTTGCGAGTTCATGATATTGAATTCCTTGTAGTAGGGTTTCATGCGCATGGTAAACTCGCCGGTGTAGCTGATCTTGTTGGATCCAGCCTTACCCTTTTTCGTAGTGACCACGATCACGCCCGCCATGGCGCGCGCGCCATAGATGGATGTGGCGGAGCCATCTTTCAGGATCTGGAAGCTCTCGATGTCGTCGGCATTCAGGCCAGCGATGGCGGAACTGATGAGCGTCTGCGCGTCGCCCGACGATAAATCGTCGGCGCTCACCTCCGTAACGTCTTCCATAATTACGCCGTCAACCACCCATAACGGCTTGCTGCTGCCCAAGATAGAGGTGGCACCGCGCACGCGAATTTTTGGTGCCGTACCGAACGTTCCCGATACGTTCTGCACCGATACGCCAGCGGCACGTCCTTCCAGCGCGCGGCTGATGTCGGCCAAGCCGTCCATCTTCACGGCATCAGCGGACAGTTTGGTCGTGGCTCCCGTGAACAGTCGCTTGTCCATGCGTTGCATACCGGTGACGACGACTTCCTGGAGCACTTCGGAGTCGGATTTCAGCACGATGCGCATCGTGCCTGTCTTGATAGGCACTTCCTGCGTTTGCATGCCGATGTAGCTTACCCTCAATGTCGTGGCTGTGGAAGGCACGTTGGTTATCGAGAATCGACCGTCAACGTCGGTCACGGTTCCGATAGAGGTGCCCTTGATCAATACGGACGCTCCTATGATAGGCTCGTTGTCGCCTTCGGAGACAACTACGCCCGAAACGCCTCTGGGCGTTTGCGCGAGCATCGTTCCCAAACCTGCCAGGATGCAGGCCAGCAAAAAGCTAACTCTCAGTTTCTTCATAAGCTTTTCATTTGTTAAGTGATATAAATTAAAAAAAAGTATCTCTCACCGTGCGCAATGTGTCGCTTCTAGAACTTGTGTTCAGAGGTTAACGTATGCGTCTCAGTTTCGTTATGCGTCGCAAATATAAGGTACTAAAACGGAAAATAAAACAAAATAGGCCAAAAATTTAAAAAAGAAGAGCCTTTTATTGGTAAATCACGCAATATTGTAACCGAAAGGTATTACCGAAAGGCATTCGTCCAACTCTCGCGAGCGGCTCCGTGCGGGCCGGGAGATCCTGACTTTTCCAGGAGCACTAAGCATATTCCGTCTTCAGCCAAAACCGAAAATCTACCTCTAAGCATGAAGCCCATATCGCCACAGAAAAACGCGCCAACTTGGATCATGACACAGGAGGAGGATCCTGACTTCGTCAACGCGCCACCCATTTTCCTCACCCCTCGAAGAGATGTCAGGCAAGGTCCTATCGCGGGGACGCGGAAGCTTTATGCTAATCCGCGTGAGACGAGAAGTCCGGGATTTTTTCTCCATTCCCGAAATGTGATTACAAAAGCCCGGGCTTTTTGTTTCTCGCAAATCCGGGGTTGAAATTTGTCGACCTCGCGAAATCTCCATGCGGCGCGTGAGAACTTCGCGGAGCAGCGAAGATTCGCCCACGACGACGACACGGATAGTGTCGGAACTCTCCTTCTTCCCGCATACATACAGGACACAAAGTGGGGCACCGGGAATATCCTGTGTTTATCCTGTACCGTCTTCAGCAAAGTTTCATATTTTGCGAGCGAATGGATAGGGGGAGGGAAAGGGAGGGATTGGTGATTGCGGGAGGGAGTTCAC
>JAISIZ010000034.1 GCA_031261785.1 Mediterranea sp. (in: CFB group bacteria) | reverse complement strand
TTGTAATCAGATTTCGGGAATGGAGAAAAAAGCCCGGGCTTTTGTAATCAGATTTCGGGAATGGAGAAAAAAGCCCGAGCTTTTGTAATCAGATTTCGCGAGCGGAGAAAAAAGCCCGGACTTCTTGTCTCATGCGGATTTGCATGAAGCTTTCGCGTCTCCGCGATAGGTTCTCGCGCGACGTCTCTTTGGGATTGCCGCTCAGAATACGAACGAGACCCTAATATTTAACAATCCGTGCATACGGGGAACGAAAGAACATCGTATCTTTGTGCGACTGATATTCATTTATCCATTTAATAGCATGAAAAGGTTACTATTCATCTTTGTTGGCCTCCTCGCGTCGCTCGTCGCCTCCGCGCAGATTCGCGGTGAGGAGGTGCGTGTAGACGTGTCGCCCAACCGTCCGGATTGGAATTACCGTCCGGGAGAGGAGTGCACGTTTGTCGTTCGCGTCATCAAGGCGCAGAATCTCTTGCCCGGCACCACGATAGATTACGAGCTGGGGCCTGAGATGTATCCCACCGAGAAGAAGCAAGGCGTAACGCTCAAGGAGGGCACGCTGATGTTGCGCGGCAAGCTCGACGCGCCCGGCTTCCTGCGTTGTAAGGTGACGGCACGTATAGATGGCCGTACATATACCGGCCTCGCCACCGCCGCTTACGCCCCCGAGCGTATCGCGGCCGCGACGACGCTGCCGGCCGACTTCAGCGCCTACTGGGAGGGCGTGCTCGAGCGGGCACGCGCTACGCCGCTCAATCCCGTTACCCGTCTGCTGCCCGAACGCTGCACGGAGACGGACAACGTCTACGAGGTGTCGTTCAATACGCGGACGGCTGGCGAACGTTTCTTTGGCATTCTCAGCGTGCCCAAGGCCGAGGGCAAGTATCCGGCGCTGCTCCGTGTGCCCGGAGCGGGTGTCCGTCCCTACTCGGGCGACACGTACACCGCCCCCGGACAGGCCATCACGCTCGAGGTGGGCGTGCACGGCATCCCCGTCACCATGCCGCGGGCCGTGTACGACGACCTGAACCGCGGCGCGCTGAACAACTACTGGGTGTTCCGTCGCGACGATCGCGACGCCTTCTACTACAACCGTGTTGTCGTGGGTGCCTTGCGGGCGGTAGACTATCTTTGCTCGTTGCCCGCCTTCGACGGGCATACGCTTGGCGTGAGCGGTTCGAGCCAGGGTGGGGCGCTGGCCATCATCACGGCGGCGCTCGACAGTCGTGTCACCTTCTTCGCGGCCGTGCATCCCGCCCTATGCGACCACGAGGGCTTCTTCCGGCACCGTGCCGCAGGCTGGCCGCACTATTTTCTCTATTACGGCACGCCTACGGAGAAAGAGCGGACTACGGCGCGCTATTACGACGTGGTGAACTTCGCCCGACAGCTGCGTGTCCCGGGATGGATCAGCTTCGGCTACAACGACGAGGTCTGCCCGCCAACGTCAATGTATGCCGCCTACAACGCCGACACGGCGCCCAAGCAATTGAGCCTTTATCTCCAGACGGGACATTTCTGGTACCAGGAGCAGTGGGACGAGTGGCAGGAGTGGATTCGGAGGGAATTGGGAATTGGGAATTAAAAATTGAGAATTAAAAATTAAAAAATGATAGTATGGGAAGGATGAAGATGATCAAAAGGCTATTCGCCGTGGTGGTGGCGATGGCGTGCGCGTGGCCGATGGCAAGCCGGACGATAAGCGTAGAGACCGTCGACGCGAAAACCAAGCCTGTACCTCGGCTGGTGGTGGAGGGAACGCGGCTGATGAACGATCGCGGCGAGCAGGTGCAGCTGCGCGGCGTGAGCTATGGCTGGCACAACTTCTGGCCGCGTTTCTACAACGCCAAGTCGGTGGAGTGGCTGGTCAAGGACTGGCAGGCGCAGGTGGTGCGCGCCGCCATGGGGGTGGAGCTGCCGCACGCCTATATCGATGAGCCGGAGCGGGGCGTGGCCTGCGTGCAGGCGGTGGTCGACGCTGCCATCGAGCAGGGTGTCTATGCCATTATCGACTGGCACAGCCACGGCATACGCACCGAGGAGGCCAAGGCTTTCTTCCGGAAGATGGTCACTCGATACAGGGGCGTGCCGAACGTGATTTACGAGATTTTCAACGAACCCGTGCACGATAGTTGGGACGCGGTCAAGGCGTACTCCATGGAGGTGATCAACGTGATCCGGTCCGTCGACCCCGACGCGCTCATCCTCGTGGGAAGCCCGCACTGGGACCAGGACGTGCATATCGCGGCCGACGCGCCCCTCGCGGGTGTACACAATATCATGTACACGCTCCACTTTTACGCCAATACGCACCGGCAGGAGTTGCGCGACCGCGGCGACTACGCCCTCGCGCGGGGATTGCCTCTCTTCGTCTCCGAATGTGCCGCCATGGAAGCCTCGGGCGACGGACCCATCGACCCCGTGGAGTGGGGACGCTGGCTTCAATGGATGAGCGACCGCGGCATCAGTTGGGTGACTTGGTCGGTGAGCGATAAAAACGAGACCTGCTCTATGCTCCTGCCTTCGGCCTCGTCCGAAGGCGGGTGGAAAGACGTCGACATGAAGGAGTGGGGGAAGATGGTGAGGTGCGAACTTGCGAAATAGCCTACCGGCCGTCGTCTTTCGCACGGTCAAATGGGCACGGTGATTCCATTTCGAACAAGCAATTTCCGGATCTCTTCCTCTTGTTCGGGGTGGAACCAGTGAATCTCTTCGTCGCGCTTGAACCAGGTCATTTGCTTGCGGGAGTAGATGCGGGTGTTCTGCTTGATCTTCTCGATGGTGAAGGGAAGCGTCCATTCGCCGTCGAGGCATTTGAACAGTTCCTTGTAGCCTACGGTGTTGAGTGAGTTGAGATGGCGGTAGGGGAGCAGGGAGCGGACTTCCTCGAGCAATCCGTCGCGCATCATGAGGTCGACTCGTTGGTTGATGCGTTCGTAGAGTTCCTCGCGGGGACGGCAAAGCCCGACCTTCAGGATGCGGAATGGGCGTTCCTTTCTTTGCCGGATGCGGAAGGAGGTATAGGTACGTCCCGTCATGTAACAGATCTCGAGGGCGTGGATCACTCGTTTGGGGTTCTTCAGGTCGACTATCCGATAATATTCGGGATCCATCAGCCGCAGTTCGGCGCAAAGTCGCTCCAGGCCCTCTTCTTCGTATCGCCTCAGCAGGGTTTGCCGGGTTTCGGTGTCGACGGTGGGTATGTCGTCGATGCCTTGGCAGATGGCGTCGACGTACATCATGGATCCGCCGGTGAGGACAACGGTGTCACGCGTGGCGAAGAGACGGTCGAGAATCGCCATTGCCTCCTCCTCGTATTGGGCGGCGCTGTAGTAATCGGTGAGATGGAGCGTGCCCACCAAGTAGTGGGGCACACGGCTGAGCTGCTCGGGGGTGGGCGCGGCGGTGCCAATCTTCAGCTCGGCATATAGCTGGCGCGAATCGGCCGAAACAATGCTGGTGCGCAACGCTTCGGCAAGGCGGAGACTAAGCTCGGTCTTACCTACGCCGGTGGGGCCGATGAGCGCGAGAAGAGACTTCGCGGACGGTGAGACGCGGCACGCCGCGTCTCTACGGTTCATTGTTCTCTTCGCTTCCGGCTTCCATATCGAATCCGCCTTGGTCGAAGTCTTCCATGTCGAAGTCCTGGTCGCCGTAGAAGTTCTCGTCGACATCGAGCGAGGTGCTGGCGACGGCCATCTCCTCGAAGTCGATGCTTTGCTTGGGCGCCTCGCCTTGTCGCTTGGTGCACTTGGCGCCTTCGAGGTCGTGTCCGGTGATGATCTCGGACAGTTCGATGAAGAAGCAGCGCTCGGTCAGGTAGTCGAAGACGTAAAGCAACTTCTGCTTCTCGTCTTCCACCAGCTCGCTGATGGAGGTGTCTTTCATGATCCAGCTGTCTTTCTCGGGGTCATTGTCCATCTCTTCCAGGGTAACCTCTTTTTCTTTCTCCCAGTCTTCGTCGCAGATGAAGAAGGAAGTCATTTGGTCGTTGGTGTAGCCCACCGACTGCAGGATGGCCTCGTGGAAGTCGAAGAATGTGGCGTCGGGATTGATCTGTATTTCCCTGACGAAGTCGTCGACCTCGTCGGAAATGATGGTGAATCTGAATATCATAACTCTTTCTCTTTATATATTATTTTGTTGGTATTGTCTCTTATTTGATGATTCCGCGTTCGGAGGCGCGGATGAAGTCGATGATATAGCCTATCTCGGGCGTCTTCTCGAACTCGTCCTCGACCTTCTTCAGCGCGTCGGTAGTGTTGAGGTTGCCTTGGTAGATGACTCGGTAGGCGTTGTGGATGTTCTCTATCACCTCGTTGGCGAAGCCGTGGCGTCGCAGCCCGATGATGTTGATCCCGCTGAAGGCGATGGGCTCGCGTCCGGCGATGATGTAGGGTGGTATGTCTTTGCTGAAGCGGCATCCGCCTTGTATCATCACGTATCCGCCCACCCGGCAGAACTGGTGCATGAGCACGTTGGCGCTCACTATGGCGTTGTCGTCGATGACTACCTCACCCGCCATCTTGGTGGAGTTGCCTATGATGCAGTGGTTGCCTATCAGGATGTCGTGGGCCACGTGCGCGCCCTCCATCAGCAGGTTGTTGTTGCCCACGATGGTCTGCCCCTTGGCTGCCGTGCCGCGGTTGATGGTGACATTCTCGCGGATGGTGTTGTTGTCGCCTATCTCGGCGGTGGATTCTTCACCATGGAACTTGAGATCCTGCGGGATGCCGCCAATGACGGCTCCGGGGAATATGGTGTTCCCGTTGCCGAGGCGTGAACCGTAGAGTATGCTGGCTCCCGCCATGATGGTGTTGTTGTCGCCTATCACCACGTTCCTGTCGATATAGACAAAAGGCGCTATCTCCACGTTTTCGCCAATCCGCGCTTCGGGATGTACGTATGCTAAAGGGCTTATCATTGTGCGTTCCTTTCTTTTTAGTTCTTCTTTTCGTTTCAATATATCTCAGGTTCCTATTTGTTCTTTACGATCTGTGCCATGAACTCGGCCTCGCAGACCACCTTCTCGCCTACGAAGACATAGCCTTTCATCGTCGAGATTCCTCGGCGGATGGGCGCGAGCAGCTCCACGCGGAAGATAAGGGTGTCGCCCGGTACCACTTTTTGGCGGAACTTCACGCCGTCGATCTTCATGAAGTAGGTCGACCATCGTTCGGGGTCGTCGATGGAGTTGAGCACGAGCAGTCCGCCTGTCTGCGCCATGGCTTCTACTTGCAGCACGCCCGGCATGACGGGTTCTTGCGGGAAGTGTCCCTGGAAGAAAGGCTCGTTGCCGGTCACGTTCTTGACGCCGACGATGTAGTTGGCGCCAATCTCGATGACCTTGTCCACCAGCTGGAAGGGGTAGCGGTGGGGGAGCAGTTCGCGGATGCGGTTGATGTCCATCACCGGCTCGCGGTTGCAGTCATAGACGGGAGCTTGTATCTCGTGCAGGCGGATCTCTTTCCGCATCTGGCGGGCGAAGCGGTTGTTGACGGTGTGTCCCGGTCGGGTGGCGATGATGCGTCCCTTGATGGGTTTGCCTATCAGGGCGAGGTCGCCTATCACGTCGAGCAGCTTGTGGCGCGCGCACTCGTTGGGCCACACTAACGGCTTGTGGTTGATGTATCCCAGCTTGTCGGCGTCCATGTGTGGCACGCCCATGACATCGGCCAGCTTGTCGTAGTTCTCTTGCGACATCTTGCGCTCGTAGATGACGATGGCGTTGTCGAGGTCGCCTCCCTTGATCAGTCCGGCCGAGAGGAGCGGCTCTATCTCGCGCACGAAGACGAAGGTACGGCTGCCGGCCACTTCGTCCTTGAAGTTGGCCATGTCCTCGAGGGTGGCGAACTGGTTGGGTATGATCTCCGAATCGTAGGACACCAGCACGTTGAGGCTGAAGTTCTCGTCGGGCAGGACGATGATGGAGGAGCCGGTAGAATCGTCGCGCACCTCGATTTTCGACTTGATGATGTAGTAGTCCTTGACGGCGCTTTGCTCCTCGGTGCCTACCCGTTCGATCTCGCGTACGTAGTATTGCGCGCTTCCGTCGAGAATGGGAAATTCGGGACCGTCGACCTGGATGAGGCAGTTGTCGATGCCCAGGGCGTAGAGAGCCGCCATGCCATGTTCGATGGTGCTGACCTTGACACCATTGCGCGAGAGTACGGTTCCCCGGGTGGTCTCGGTCACGTTGTCGGCCATGGCGTCGATGGTGGGATGTCCCTCGAGGTCTATGCGTTGAATCTTGTAACCATGGTTATCGGGTGCGGGGTTGAATGTCACGGTCAGGTCGAGTCCGGTATGCAAGCCCTTGCCACTCAGTGAAAAGCTCTCTTTCAGCGTCTTTTGTTTCAACATAGGTTACTGCTTTTTTAATAGTGATTGCTTCAATGTCTCTACCTCTTTGCGCAAGTCGTTCAGTTCCTTGTACATATCGGGTAGCTTGCGGGTTATCACGGCTGCCTTGAAGAAAGTCTTCAGGTCGGTGGGGGGCGAGCCTATCAGGTCGCGATGCGCGGGGATGCTGCTTGGCACACCCGATTGCGCCCCGAGGTTGACGTGGTCGCCTATCTTGATATGTCCGGCAATGCCCACCTGGCCGCCGAACATGCACCATTCGCCCACCTTCGTGGACCCGGCTATGCCCACTTGCGCCGCCATCACGGTGTGCGCGCCTATCTCGTCGTTGTGGGCTATCTGCACGAGGTTGTCTATCTTGGCGCCTTGGCGCACGATCGTGGCTCCCATGGTGGCGCGGTCTACGCAGGTGTTGGCACCGATGTCTACTTTGTCCTCGAGCACTACGATGCCTATTTGCGGTATCTTCTCGTATCCTTCGGGGGTGGGGGCGAAGCCGAATCCGTCGGCCCCGATCACCGCGCCCGAGTGAATGACGCATTCGTTGCCCACGCGGCAGTCGTGGTAGATGTTGACACCCGGGTAGAGCAGGCAGCGGTCGCCTATCTTCACGCCGTCGCCTACGTAGGTGTGCGGGTAGATCTGCGTGTCGTCGCCAATGAAGGCGTTTTCGCCCACGTAGGCGAACGCGCCGATGTACACCCTTTCGCCCACTTTCGCGCTCGGGGCCACGAAAGCCAGGGGGTCGATGCCTTGCTTCTTGGGTTTGCTCGCTTCGTAGAGCGTGAGCAGCTTGGCCAGGCTCTCGTAGGCGTTGTCGACTTTGATAAGCGTGGTGGTGAGGTTATGCTCGGGCGTGAAATCCCTGTTCACCAGTATGATGCTGGCTTTGGTGTCATAAATAAAAGGTGTATATTTGGGGTTCGACAAGAACGAGATGGCACCAGGCACGCCCTCTTCTATTTTGGCGAATGTATGTACCGTAGCGTTTTCGTCTCCGATGATTTCCCCTTGTATAAATGCGGCTATTTGCTTCGCTGAGAACTCCATGTCTTTAAATTGCTATTTAATTCGCTCACAAATAACGGACTTTTTTTCCAAATTACAGCGCTATTGGGGTGAATATTTTGTGGAGAGGCTACATTCTGTGGTAGCAGAGATAGTATTTCTTCACTTTCTTGGCGAGCACGGATAGGTTTAGCGTGTCCGACGCGTCGGCTATGTTGCGTATGCTTCCGTCCTTATAGGTGATGTCGATGCTGTCGTCGGCGGGGTCGTACATGTTCTTCTCGATATCGAGGGTGGAGATGAAGTGTCTGGCCTCGTCGGGCGCGATGCCGAGCCGTTGGGCGACGAGGTCGGTGAGTGCCTCTATTCGTCTCCTGTCGAAAGGCTCGAAGGAGGTCTCGACCTTGAATATACGTCGGTTCACCATGCCTTGGCTGAGGGTGGAGAGCACCTTGTCGGGGTGGTCGCTCCATACTTTCAGCGCGGTCCAGATGTCGTTGTCGTCGAGCAGGGCGAAGTTGCGCAGGCAGGCGGGATCGGTGTCGAACGCCTCTTGCCCCACGTCGTTGTACAGGAAGAAGCGTAGGGCGGGCGAGGCGAAAAGCTCCATGCCCCGCCCCGCGAGTTCCTTGGCGCGTAGCAAGGTGCTGATGAGCATGCGCTCGCAGGCCACCGAGGTCTTGTGGCGGTAGACTTGCCAGTACATCAGTCGGCGGGCGGTGAGGAAGTTCTCGATGGAGTAGATGCCTTTGGATTCCACCACGAGGCGGTCGTCCTTCACGTTGAGCATCTTGATGATGCGTGCCGAGCCGATGCTTCCTTCCACCACGCCGGTGTAGAAGCTGTCGCGGCGCAGGTAGTCGAGGCGGTCCATGTCGAGCTGTCCGCTGACCAATTGGTGCAGGAAGCGTTTGGGATATTCGTTCTTGAAGATGCGGATGGCCGTTTGCAGCCGCCCGTCCATCTCCCGGTCGATCTGCTCCATGAACAGGAGGGAGATCTCCTCATGGTCGACTCCGCGGACAAGGGTGTCCTCGAGCACGTGCGAGAATGGGCCGTGCCCGATGTCGTGCAGCAGGATGGCGGCCTCCACGGCTTCGGCCTCTTCGGCGGTTATCTCGTTGCCCTTGGCGCGCAGCTGGGTAATGGCCTCGCTCATGAGGTAGAACGCGCCCAGCGAATGTTGGAAGCGGGTGTGCTGCGCCCCCGGGTAGACCACTGAGGAAAGTCCCAGCTGCTTGACGCGGGTGAGGCGCAACAGGAGGGGATGCCGGATGAGGTCGTAGGGCAATCCCCGGGGGATGTTGATGAACCCGAAGACGGGGTCGTTGATGATCTTGCTGTCTGGCATGGGATTTTTAGTAGTAGAAGTAGTCAAGTAGTCAAGCTGGGATGATTGAGTGTTTCGCCCATTTGGCTCCGTACTTCTTGGGCGGCGGCGCGGGCGGCTTGGGCGAATCGTTCGGTATGGTCGGCGTAGATGATGCCGCGGGAGGAGTTGACGATGAGGCCGCAGCTCTTGTTCATGCCGTATTTGCAAACCTCTTCGAGCGAGCCTCCTTGCGCGCCTACGCCGGGTACGAGTAGGAAGTGGTGGGGGGCGACGCGGCGAATGTCCTCGAAGGCGCGTCCCCGCGTGGCTCCTACGACGTACATCATCCGGTTGTCGTCGGCCCATTCTCGCGACTTGCGCAGCACGCGCTCGAAGAGTCGCTCTCCGCTTTTGTCCTCCATCAGTTGGAAGTCTTGCGAGCCTTTGTTGGAGGTCAGTGCCAGTAGGATGACCCATTTCCCCTCGTAGCCGAGGAAGGGGGTGACGCTGTCCTCGCCCATGTAGGGCGCCACGGTCACGGCGTCGATGTCGAGTTCCTCGAAGAAGGTGCGCGCGTACATGGCCGAGGTGTTGCCGATGTCGCCCCGCTTGGCGTCGGCGATGACGAACTGGTCGGGATAGTTCTCCTTGATGTATTTCACTGTCTTCTCGAAGGCTATCCATCCCTTCACGCCCATGCTCTCGTAGAAAGCGAGGTTGGGCTTGTAGGCGACGCAGATGTCGGCCGTGGCGTCGATGATGGCCTTGTTGAAGGCGAACACGGGATCGTCGTCGCGTAGCAGGTGCTCGGGAATCTTGCGGATGTCGGTGTCCAGCCCGACACAGAGAAACGACCGCTTACGCAGTATGTTTTGGTAAAGTTCTTCTTTGGTCATATTGGCGTAGGAGTTCTATTGATTTGTTAATTGTTCTATCTTTTGGCGATATTTCCGGGCTTCCTCCTTTTTCTCCTTTCGCTCGTAGCAATAGGCGATATTGTTCAGTACGACGGTGTCGTCGGGCGCATATTGTTCGGCTTTCAGCAGGGCGTTGAGGGCTTCGTCGTACTTTTTATCCAGCATGTAGGTGATGGCTATGTTGGAGAGGCTTTCTACATGCCGGGGGTAGTATTTCAGCACTTCTTGCGCGATCTCCCTCATATAGGGTAACAACGTGTCGTCGTTGGTGTTGTATAGCCGCACTTGGTAATCTTGCAGGGAGGTGAGGAATCCTTCCTCTCCTCCCTCGAAAGGTTGGTTGTTTGTCCAGGTCCACTCGTTCTTGTTCTGTGCGGAGCGCCGCACCGTTTTTATGATGCTATTGGTGAATGCCTTCCATTGCTTGCTCTCGGCCAAGAGGAGGGTTTCTCCGAAGCGCATGTCCAATCTGTCGGGATAGAGGGCGATACCTTCATCCAGTTTGGCGAGACCTTTTTGCAGCAATGCGGCTTGGTATGTAATCGTGTTACCGAGATAGCCGGCGGTGTTTCCTACGCTATCTCGCAGCGCTAACGCTTCTCCGTCGGGTCGTTTGGTGGACAGGCTTATGACCTCTTTTCGTGACAATTTCATGTAATAGTTCGCGTAGCAGGTGTACAGCTCCGCATCCTTTGGGCTTGCCTGTTCCCATGCTTGCAGGACTTTTCGCTGCTGGAGCGTGTCGCCACTCTGAAAGGATTTCAGGAAGTCGGCCTGATAATTTTGCGCGTTCGCGTTTGACGCGATGGTTGCCAGTAGACAAAGGATAATTTGTTTTCTCATTATATTTTTATTTTAGAAATGTGTTTCCGGTTATAGTTCACTCTCTTTCAGTCGTTCGGCGTTCTCGGCTACGATGAGGTGGTCGATACAGTCCTGTATGTCGCCGTCCATGAAAGCGGCGAGGTTGTAGATGGTGTAGTTGATGCGGTGGTCTGTGATGCGTCCTTGCGGGTAGTTGTAGGTGCGTATCTTTGCCGATCGATCGCCGGTGGAGACCATTGTCTTGCGTTTGGAGGCGATGTCGTCGATGTATTTCTGGTGCTCCTTGTCGTAGATGAAGGTGCGCAACCGCGCCAATGCCCGCTCTTTGTTCTTGGGCTGGTCGCGGGTTTCGGTACATTCGATGAGGATTTCCTCGGTAGCGCCCGTGTTGGGATTCTTCCAGAGGTAGCGCAGGCGCACGCCCGATTCTACCTTGTTCACGTTCTGTCCGCCGGCTCCGCCGCTTCGGAAGGTGTCCCACTTTATCTCGCCCTCGTTGATCACGACGTCGAACTCCTCCGCCTCGGGCAGCACGGCCACCGAGGCGGCCGAGGTGTGTACCCGTCCTTGCGTCTCCGTGGCGGGCACGCGTTGCACGCGGTGCACGCCCGATTCGTATTTCATCGTGCCGTACACGTTGTCGCCTGTCACGCTACAGATGATTTCCTTGTATCCGCCCGCCGCTCCTTCGTTGGCGCTCGACACCTCGATCCGCCAGCCCTTCATCTCGCAGAATTTGGTGTACATGCGGAAGAGGTCGCCGGCGAAGATGGCCGCCTCGTCGCCTCCCGTGCCGCCTCGAATCTCGAGTATGGCGTTCTTGCCGTCCTGCGGGTCGGCGGGGACGAGCATCAGCTTGATCTCTTCCTCCAGCTCGGGTAGCCGTGCCTGGTTGGCGGCCATTTCCTCCTTGGCCATCTCGCGCAGGTCGGCGTCGGCCTCGTTGTCCAATATGCTCCTCGCCTCGTCGATGCCCGCCAGTAGTTGCATGTATTCCTTGCGCGCCTTCATCAGGTCGTCTAACTCCTTGTACTCCTTGGTGAGCTTCACGTACCGTTTCTGGTCGGCGATCACGGCCGGGTCGGTGATGAGGGTGGATATTTCCTCGAACCGGGCCACCAGCCCGTCGAGCTTCTCTAATATGTTGTTGTCTGCCATAATATTACTTGATTGTTATTTCGGCGGTAATATTTAATCTAAATCCTGTTTCCTTCCTGAATCGCTCCATCACATCTTTATGGCTATGATGAAAATAGGGATGTTTCTTGTTGGAAAGATAGGCCATTCTTTTAGAGAGAGACGATACGGAATAGCTGTATCTCAATATTCCTATTGTCGACTTTAATTGTTCTATACCGTCGGTAATCCAATCCTTTTGCTTATTCTTTAGTTCGACGAGGCAGAAATCATATCTTCTTTCGGTGCGAATAACGATCAATAGCACGTCGCATAGGGATGCCGTTTCTCCATTGGCTTTATTATACGAGATGTTTTTGTCCAAAGGAACGAAGCAGATTTCTCTTCCACTCGTATTCTTTACCCTTGCTATGCATCGTTCATCTTCAATTGGTACAATAATCGCTGGATTTTTCTGTTTTCCTTCTTCCTCGTCATCGTAGAGTCCAAAGCTATCTGTGCGATACTCGAAACACGTAGTGGAGAATATATCAATTTTCATATTCTTCCTCTATCTCCTGTAATTGTGAATAAAGCTCATTGACTTCTTCCATAAGATTGTTGAGGTAGTTGTTGTCCGAAGGTATTCCATTATATGTAGATAAAGATCGTATTTCTCCCTTGTTCGTCACCTCATATATTGATAGTCGGTCAGAAGCTATGCACGATTTCAACGGGATAATTCTCTCAATATCGATCTCCAAACGTTTTCTGTCTTTGGTATCCGCTATTGCCATATTCAAGACTTGCTCCGCCTTTACGGCAATGGATAGATAATTGATTATATAAGGGCTGTGCGTATTAAGCAAGAGCCGGTTCCCTTTTGTCTGGTTGAGAAGCTCTATGAGCTTGAACAAGATGAGCTTCTGCGACGTAGGAAACAGATTTTGTTCCACTTCTTCTATGATGTTAAAGAAGCATCCTTTCTTATATCTGGAGGAGATGTTTTTCAAAGAGAGCATTTTTACATCCTCGGATAAATCCTTGTTCGAGAGTATCTTCTCAATTTCGGCCTCAATCTTCCGTCTTTCCTCCAGGCTCATTTCATTAGCTTCTTTTTCTTTTAAGATGGAATTAGCCAAATATTGTGATACAATGAACAGGGGAGCCATTGACTGGATGCCGCTCGACGCTTCAGACAGGCGAATACTATACCCACTGCCTTCAATATGCGCCAGTTTGTTTCGTGGATCATATTTAAGTTTGACGTTATCTTCATCAAGAGGCAATTCAATGCCATCCTTATAAATGTTTTTTTCGGCAGTCTCAAATTCGTCGAGGAATGCATATAGAGACGTGGGAAGCGCTTTCAGTATCCTTGGTCTGTCTACCACACTCAAAAAATTGCGCTCAGCAGGTACATACATAATTTGTGGAATTGAATATCCGTCCTTGTTTCGTACGATTGCGGAGAATTCTTTCGCTTTATATTCAAATTCGTAGCAATGCCCTATGAAGTGTATGTAAGAGTCGTCTCTCAAATATCTATCCAGCTTGTGCCATTTACAATGATTCTTAAAGAAGTTTTCTTTCTTCAGTTCGGACTCCCTGACATAATTGCGAAACAAAGCCTTCTCCAACCAGCAAAGGGTGGATATCAACTTTGTCACTGTGCTCTTGCCGGTTCCTTGGTTACCGATAAAAAGCGTCAGGTCATTCACTGTGATATAGCCGTCATTAGCCGTTGCTCCTTGCCGGATTGGACCTACATTCTCTATCTTGATCTTCATATTAATCGTTCTTTTTAATACCTGAACTCCCCATACTCGCCGCGAATCACCAGCTCCGTCCTGTCCGACGCCTCCACGCGGCCCACGATCTGTGCCGGTATGCCGAAGGATTCGGAGATGGCGATGACCTCGGCGGCATGTTGGGCGTCGAGGTAGATTTCCAGCCGGTGGCCCATGTTGAACACCTTGTACATCTCCGCCCAGTCGGTGCCGCTCTGCTCTTGGATGGTGCGGAAGAGTGGGGGGACGGGGAAAAGATTGTCCTTGACCACCCGCACGTTCTCCACGAAGTGCAGCACCTTGGTCTGCGCGCCGCCCGAGCAATGCACCATGCCGTGGATGTTGGGGCGAAGGGTGTCGAGCAACTTCTTCACCACGGGGGCGTAGGTGCGGGTGGGGGAGAGCACCAGTTTGCCGGCGTCGAGGGGCGAATGCTCCACGCTGTCCGTCAGGCGCAGCTTGCCCGAGTAGACCAGCTCCTCGGGCACGGCGGCGTCGTAGCTCTCGGGATATTTGCGTGCGAGGTATTTGTCGAACACGTCGTGGCGGGCGCTGGTCAGTCCATTGCTGCCCATGCCGCCGTTGTAGTCCTTTTCGTAGGTGGCCTGTCCGTAGGAGGCGAGGCCAATGATGACATCGCCGGGACGGATGCGGGCATTATCGATCACGTCGGCGCGCTTCATGCGGCAGGTCACCGTGGAATCCACGATGATGGTGCGCACGAGGTCGCCCACGTCGGCCGTCTCGCCACCTGTGGCATACACGCCCACGCCCATCTCCCGCAGCTCGGCCAGCAGCTCGTCCGTGCCGTTGATAATGGCGGCTATGACCTCGCCGGGGATGAGCAACTTGTTGCGCCCTATGGTGGAGGAGACGAGGATGCCATCCACCGCCCCTACGCACAACAGGTCGTCGATGTTCATGATCAACGCGTCCTGCGCGATACCTTTCCACACCGAGAGGTCGCCCGTCTCCCGCCAGTACATGTACGCCAGGGCCGACTTGGTGCCGGCGCCGTCGGCGTGCATGATGTTGCAGTATTCGGGGTCACCGCCCAGTATGTCGGGGATGATTTTGCAGAAAGCTTTCGGGAAGATGCCCTTGTCGATGTTCTTGATGGCGTCGTGCACGTCTTCCTTGGATGCGCTCACGCCGCGCATCATGTATCGTTGATCACTCATTGATGATAAGTTATTAAATTGTAATGCCGTCGCGAAAGTACTGCTTTTTTCGGCTTAGAATTGCACGGTAGGCGCTTTTTCTGCCCCTGCGTCAGCCTCGAAATAGGGTTTCTTGTCGAAGCCGAACAGGCTGGCGAAGATGCTCTTCGGGAACCGACGGATGGCGATGTTGTACTCTTTCGCGGTGTCGTTGAAGTCCTTACGGGCTACGGTGATGCGATTCTCCGTACCTTCCAGCTGCGCTTGCAACTCCAGGAAGTTTTGGTTGGCTTTCAGGTCGGGATAGTTCTCGGTGATGGCCAGGAGCTTGCCCAAGGCCGATGTCACGGCGCCTTGCGCCTCCTGGTATTCGGCCAGCTTCTCGGGCGTGAGATCGGCGGCGTCGACCTTGATTTGCGTGGCTTGGCTGCGGGCCTGCACTACGCCCTCGAGGGTCTCCTGCTCGTGCGAGGCATAGCCTTTCACGGTATTCACGAGGTTGGGGATGAGGTCGGCCCGACGTTGGTACTGCGTCTCCACGTTGGCCCATTGATTGTCTACGTTCTCTTCTTGGGTCACAAGCCCGTTGTATGCCGTGATACCCCATATCACTACTACGACGATGACGCCAATGATGACGATAGTTGACTTTTTCATAAGATGTTCTTTGTTTTATGAATTAATATTAGTGAATTGACTAATTGATGAGAAGATTAGAATCTCGTTCCCGCTCCTCCTCCTCCTCCGGAGCCGCCCCCGAAACTTCCTCCTCCGAAGCCTCCGCCGCCGCCTCCAAAGCCACCGAAACCACCGCCTCCGAAGATGACCGGACCTCCGCCGCCACCGCCTCCGCGATAGCTGCTGCTGTCGTAGCTCTGTTTGCGGCGCGTCAGGGTATGTCCGCAGTTCCGGCAGGTATAGACGACGTCTTCCGTCTTCACCCCGTTGAGGTTGGACACCACCGCGCTGCTCGTGCGTTGCAGTTGGTGCTTTCCGCATTTGGGGCAGCGGCTTTGGTTGCGTACGGCGAGAAACAGCATCGCCAGGGCGACGAGAAAGAAGCCGCCGATGACGAGTAGGAAGACGCCGCTGCCCGCCGCCTCGCCGCTGCCCTCGTCGGGCGTGTCGTTCGTCGTTGAGCCGTCGAGCCGTGCGCAAGTGGCCTTTACGCCGGCTATCATGCCGGCGTCCCAGTTCCCGTCCTTGAGGAAAGGTACCATGTCCTGCGTCTGGATGCGTTTGCAGATGGCGTCGGGCAGGAAGCCCTCCAGCCCGTAGCCGGTGGCGAATTGCACGCAACGTTGGTCGGTGACGAGGAGTATGACGAGTCCGTTGTCTTTCTCCTTCTTTCCCACGCCCCACTCCCTGAGCAGGTCGAAGGCGAAGTCGAAACAATCCGCCTCGCCGATGGAGGGCACCGTGGCCACTACCGTTTCGATGCCCGTCTGTTGTTCAAGGGCGTAAAGGCGCGCGTTGATGGTGTCGCGGGCCGCGGCCGAGAGCACCCCTTCGGGGTCGGAGACGTACTGCGTCTTGTCCTGCAGGCGCACCTTCGGAAGATTGTCCACCGTATAGGCTTTCTCCTGCGCTCGCAGGGGAGCGAGCAGGAAGAGGGCGGCGAAGAGCGTGATGAATGTTCTCATATTCGTTCTTGTTACGCGTGCAAAGATAGGTATTTTTTGGCTCATGAACAATGATTCCCGGAGAAGTGGCACGCCACGTCGCGCAAAGATGCGGGCTTAATGCTGTTGTGCACGGCGAGCGGCAAGTTATTGGAGCCGCGAAGGTTCCGCGCGGAGCGCGTGGAGCCTTCGCGGGCACGCGAACCTTTCGTGCGGCGTGCGCGGGAGATTCGCGGCGGTGATAATCGCCGATGTTCGCGGCATGAGGGATTCGCGGCGGTGCGAAGTGTCCGTGCCGCCTGCATGAGGAGTTCGCAGGGGCACGAAGTGTCCGTGTCGCCAGCATGAAGGTTTTGCGGGGGCGCGGAGATTCCGTGCCGTCAGCTTGAGGTGTTTGCGGGGGTGCGAAGGTTACGTACCATCGGCGTGATTGCCGTCGCCCTCGTCTATCGTGTGCCCTACGCTGGCGGGTTGGCTCTCGTTTCCGTATCGATCTACGGCGGTTACGGCGAAGTGCTTCCTGCGTTCCCAGGGGTAGATGGGGGCGTAGACGTAGGTGGTGCCTTGTATGCCGGTGGCTACGATATTCTCCGTGCGGGTGATGTCCACGGGCAGTTCGTTGGAGGCGTAGACGACATATGTGGGAGCGTTGCGCGTATCGTTGTCGGTCGATGGTTGCCACGATAGCTCGACGTATCCATGGATGTTTTCGGTGGCGCTTGGCATGGTGGGGGCGGTGGGAGGAAGGCTGTCCATCCACGTCATGGGAGGCTGCAAGGCGGGATAGGTGTAGAAGTGTCGTTCCAGCTCGGGATAAAGCCCTTGGGTATCCTCGTCGGCGAGGAATCGCATGCGATAGAAAGCTTCGCCCGCCAAGCCGTGGCGGCGGATGAAATGGATTTGCCGCTCCACCTCGTCGCGTTTCCAATTGCCCTCCCTGGGATGGAGGAAATAGATGCCGAGACCGGGAACGATTTGCCGGCCGTGGCTTTGCTCCTGCCAGTCGAGGGCGAAGGGGTAGAAGTTGTTTCCCTGGAAGTACATCATGGGATAGAGCTGGTCCACTATTCCCTCGCTGAGCCACGCTTGAGTATCTTGGTTCACGGTGCCGTAGGCATTCCATCCGCGCGAAGGGTAGCGTGAGGTGTCGTCGGCTTTCCCTACGGGGCAGACGCTGACCTTCACCCAGGGTTTCAGTGCTTTTATACCTTTATATATATAGCGTAGCGTCTCCGTCAGGTTATCGCGTCGCCATTGCTCCAGCGAGCGTCCCCGTCCGTAGCGTCGAAACTCTTTGCGGTCGGGGAAGGAGCGTCCGTTCTCGGGATAGCGCAGGTAGTCGAACTGTACACCGTCGACATCGTATCGGCTCACCACCTCGCGCGCCAAGTCGAAGAGATATTCCTTGGTGTCGGGATGCCCGGGGTTGAGGTAATGGTCTCCGCGAAAGGTGACGCAGATCTCCTTACGTTTCCTCGTCACCGACCGTGTCCCCAGCGCGGCCACTTGTTTGCGGCCTCCCAGCGGGATGGCCACCATCCAGGCGTGGCACTCCATCCCGCGCTTGTGGCACTCCTCGATGGCGAAAGCCAGCGGGTCGTAACCCGGATTAGCGCCTGTCCGGCCCGTGAGTACGTCGCTGAAAGGCTCCAAGGCCGAGGGGTAGAGCACGTCGCCCCGCAGGCGCACCTGTAACAACACGGTGTTGAAACGTGCGGCTTGCAGGAGGTCCAGGTAGTCGGTGAGTTCCCTTTTCTGGCGTTCGACCCCCGAAGCTCCGACGGCCCGGACGGTGGGCCAGTCGAGACCGTACGCGGTGCTGATCCATGCGGCGCGTACCTCGTGCTTGGATTGCGCCGAGGCGAGAAGGGAGAGTAGCGAGAACGTGAGGAAGAGTGTATATCGGGTCATAATCATTTCTTTGCTATGTACTTAGAACGGCGCGAATTTAGTAAAAAAGTGAATAATGTTGGGCTGTCTCGCGGGATTATGCTACATTCGCGCCATCAAAACAGATAACCTCATCGGCATGAAGAAGATCAGGAAATCCACGAAGATCGCTTTGGCGTTCTTCGTTTACATCTCGCTGACGGCAGCCTATCTGCTGCCTCGCAACACGGCGATAGCCGGTACGGAGAAGTGGATCACCGTGGCCGGTTCATACGGCATCGTGCTGCTGCTCTGGTTAGTGCTTCGCAAGAAGGAGCAGCTGCGTGAACAGCGTGAGCGAGGTGAACGTCCCACCGATACATCAATAAAAAAACAATAACTCATGAAGAAATTGGCATTACTATTCGCCATGCTCCTGCTCACCTCCGTGGCGGCGCGGGCGCAGTTCGAGAAAGGAACCTTCATCCTCAACCCCTCGGTCACGGGGCTGGACTTCTCTTATAGCAAGAACAGCAAGGCGCATTTCGGCTTAGGCGGACAGGTGGGGACGTTCGTGGCCAACGGCTTCGCGCTACTGCTCAACGGCGACGTGTCGTGGTCGAAACCCGTCGATACCTACGGCTTGGGAGCCGGCGCACGGTACTATTTCAGCAGCACGGGTATCTATTTGGGTGCCGGGCTGGATTGGGAACGCTATAGCTACGATGGCGGGATGCGCAGCAGCGATTGGGGTGTAGGCCTGGAAGCGGGCTATGCGTTCTTCCTCTCGCGCACGGTGACCATCGAACCATCCGTCTATTATAAGTGGCGTTTCAAGGATTCGGACAATTCCCGCTTCGGTATCAAGATCGGGTTTGGTTTCTACTTCAAGTGAAATCGCGGCCGTCTCCCGCGAAAGAGAAGGCTATAAAAAGTGAAATTGCCAAGAAAGGTTTGCGTGGCGGGAATTAATTCGTAACTTCGCCACGTCTTTCGACAAGCATAACGTATTGTTAAACCAAAAAACAAACTTTTAATGAAAAAGCATAATTTCAATGCTGGACCTTCTATCCTCCCGCGCGAAGTTATAGAAAACACCGCAAAAGCCATTTTGGATTACAACGGCTCAGGCCTCTCCTTGATGGAAATCAGTCACCGGGCCAAAGACTTCCAGCCGGTAGTCGACGAGGCGGTGGCCTTATTCAAAGAACTACTCAACATTCCCGACGACTACTCGGTTATCTTTCTTGGTGGAGGAGCCAGCCTGGAGTTTTGTATGATTCCTTACAACTTTCTCGAGAAGAAAGCTGCCTATCTCAACACAGGCACATGGGCCAAGAAAGCCATGAAGGAAGCGAAAGCTTTTGGCGAAGTGGTCGAAGTGGCCTCCTCGGCCGACGCCAACTACACGTTCGTTCCCAAGGATTACACTATCCCGGCCGATGCCGACTACTTCCACATCACCACCAACAATACCATATTTGGTACGGAGCTAAAGCAGGACTTGGATTCGCCTGTCCCTGTGGTGGCCGACATGTCGTCCGACATATTCTCGCGTCCGGTGGACGTGTCCAAGTACATCTGCATCTATGGCGGAGCGCAGAAGAACCTCGCCCCTGCCGGTGTCACGTTTGTCATCGTAAAGAACGACGCGCTGGGTAAGGTGTCGCGCTACATCCCCACCATGCTGAATTACCAGACGCACGTCGACAACGGCTCCATGTTCAATACGCCTCCCGTGGTACCCATCTATGCGGCCATGCTCACGCTGCGTTGGATCAAGGAGCAAGGGGGAGTGAAGGAGATGGAACGCCGGGCCATCGAGAAAGCCGACATGCTGTATGGAGAGATCGACCGCAACAAACTCTTCGTGGGCACCGCCGCCGTGGAGGATCGCTCGCGTATGAACATCTGCTTCGTGATGAAACCCGAATACAAGGAACTGGAGGCCGACTTCCTGAAGTTCGCTATCGACCGCGGCATGGTGGGCATCAAGGGGCACCGCTCGGTGGGTGGATTCCGCGCCTCGTGCTACAACGCCCTGCCCAAGGAGAGCGTGCAGGCGCTGATCGACTGCATGCAAGAATTCGAGAAACTCCATTAAATGATTATTCTCACCACAGATTACACAGATTCTCACAGATTATCTTTATTGTCTCCATACGATTCCATAAAATAATCTGTGAGAATCTGTGTAATCTGTGGTGAACAACACTATTAAAGATGAAAGTACTGATCGCAACAGAGAAGCCGTTTGCCAAAGTGGCTGTGGACGGTATACGTAAAGAGATAGAGGCGGCCGGCTACGAGCTGGCTTTGCTGGAGAAATACACGGAGAAGGCGCAACTGCTCGACGCGGTGAAGGACGCCGATGCCATCATCATCCGCAGCGACATTGTCGACGCCGAGGTGCTCGACGCCGCCAAGGCACTGAAGATCGTGGTACGTGCCGGAGCAGGTTACGACAACGTGGACTTGGCAGCCGCCACCGCCCACAACGTCTGCGTGATGAACACGCCGGGACAAAACGCCAATGCCGTGGCCGAGCTGGCCCTGGGACTGATGGTGTACGCCGTGCGTCACTTTTACAACGGCACTTCGGGTACCGAGCTGATGGGCAAGAAGCTGGGCATCCATGCCTACGGTAACGTGGGGCGCAACGTGGCCCGCATCGCCAAGGGATTCGGCATGGAAGTGTACGCCTTCGACGCCTACTGCCCAGCGGCGGTGATCGAGGGCGACGGAGTGAAGGCGCTCGGATCGGCCGAGGAGCTGTACCGCGTCTGCCAGTTTGTCTCCATCCACATTCCCGCCACAGCCGAGACGAAGAATTCCATCAACCATGCCCTGCTGAACGAGATGCCTAAGAATGCCGTGCTCGTCAATACGGCGCGCAAGGAGGTCGTCAACGAGGCGGAGCTTATCCGGTTGATGGAGGAGCGAGCGGACTTCATCTACGTCAGTGACATCATGCCCGCCGCGCACGCCGAGTTCGCCGAGAAATTCCCCGGCCGATACTTCGCTACCCCCAAGAAGATGGGAGCGCAAACGGCCGAAGCCAATATCAACGCAGGAATAGCCGCCGCGCGACAGATCGTGGGTTTCCTGCGCGACGGTAATGAGAAATTCAAAGTAAATTAAGAATGGAGAACGAAGAATGAGGAATCGCGCCGTGCGTGGGGAGACTACATGAAGCTCCCGCGCCTGGCTATTCCTGATTCTTCGTTCTTTATTCTTCATCCTTTATTCTTCATTCTTCATTCTTCATTCTTAATTCTTAATTCTTCATTTAAACAGTGGCAACAATAAAACCTTTTAGGGGTGTGCGTCCTCCGCGGGCGTTGGTGGAGCAAGTGGCTTCACGCCCCTACGATGTGCTCAATTCCGAAGAAGCTCGCGCCGAAGCCGCGGGCAACGAGAAATCCCTCTACCACATCATCAAACCCGAAATAGACTTTCCCGCGGGCACCGACGAGCACGACGAGCGCGTATATGCCAAGGCTGCCGAGAACTTCAAGAAGTTCCAGACCGAGGGCTGGTTGGCGCAAGACCACCAGGAGAACTACTACATCTACGCCCAAACGATGAATGGAAAGACGCAGTACGGACTGGTGGTGGCAGCCTACGTGCCCGACTACATGGACGGTACGATAAAGAAGCACGAGCTGACCCGACGCGACAAGGAGGAGGACCGCATGAAGCACGTGCGGGTGAACAACGCCAACATCGAGCCGGTGTTCTTCGCCTATCCCGACGATCCGCGGCTGGACGCCATCGTGAGAAAGTACACCGCCCGCACGCCCGAATACGATTTCGTAGCCCCGGGCGACGGCTTCGGACATACGTTCTGGGTAATCGATGAGGCTGAAGACATAGCCGCCATCACGGCCGAATTTGCCAAGATGCCGGCACTCTACATCGCCGACGGACACCATCGCTCGGCCGCCGCCGCGCTGGTGGGTGCCGAGAAAGCGAAGCAAAACCCCAACCACCGGGGCGACGAGGAGTACAATTACTTCATGGCCGTCTGCTTCCCCGCCGGACAGCTCACCATCATCGATTACAACCGTGTGGTGAAAGACCTCAACGGGCTGACCTCCGGACAGTTCGTCGACGCGTTGCGCAAACATTTCGTGGTGGAGGAAAAGGGTGAGGACATCTACAAACCCGAAGATCTACACATCTTCTCGCTCTACCTCGACGGACGATGGTACAAGCTCACCGCCAAGCCGGATACCTATCGTGACGACGACCCCATTGGCGTGCTCGATGTCACCATCTCCTCCAACCTCATCCTCGACGAGATTCTCGGCATCAAGGATTTGCGTTCCGACAAGCGCGTCGACTTCGTGGGTGGCATACGCGGACTGGGCGAACTCAAGAAGAGGGTCGACAGTGGAGAGATGCGGGCGGCGCTGGCTCTCTATCCCGTGTCCATGAAGCAACTGATGGACATTGCCGACACAGGTAACATCATGCCACCGAAAACCACCTGGTTCGAGCCGAAGCTGCGCTCAGGATTGGTCATCCATAAGCTCGACGACGAAAAATAACAAGATGTAGGTATATGGGCATTGAAGAATCCATGATGGGCGGAATCGTCTTCAAAGGAAAGAAGGACGACGACAAACCCCAGCATGAGAAAACGAAAACGAAAGCCAAGAAAGCTACTTATATACGTGGTTTGCATGGATCGGGAGCGGCAAAGAAGAAAGCCGATATCCGGACGAAACGAGCCAACCGACATAAGAAGTGACGACCGTCGTTAACGAATGGGACGGGCGAACGTGCAGTGAACAAAGACGCGCGTTCGCCCGTTCTTATTTATAGATACAGATGCGGAAAGAAACATTGTGAAAGCTATTACCAGTATTAATCGAGATAAATGAAGAACAGAAAATGAACAAAAATGAGATTAGCAAGAACGCTAAGAAAGTATGGATGTTGCTCTGCGATAACTCTCATTGGGATTACTCGAAGTTGAGAGAGGAATCGGGTTTGAGCGACACCGATTTGAGCGCCGCCTTAGGTTGGCTGGCGAGAGAGGATAAAGTACAGTTTGATCCCTACTGTGACGAGCCATCGGTTTTCCTCTCCGTGAACGTGTATATCGGCTGAACAAGCCGTATCTATTTGGTGTTGTAATAGAAAAAAGGGCATGTCGCGTAGGGGGAGAGCGGCATACCCTTCTTCTTTATTCGGTTCTCACCGGCGGGCAACTCATTGGTCGCTGGACAATCCTCCGGTGTTGTAGCCGTGGTACTCGGCTTCGTAGATGGCCCATGTCAGCATGTTGGCGAAGATGAAGCTGTTGTCGCAAGGCCAGTTCTTCTTGCCTTCGTAATACCTCCTCCTGGGCCTGAAATTCGCGTCCACCGAGAAGGGCTGCCGGGTACCTTCCGTGCCGTTGAATCCGGTCAAGAATCCACCATCACCAATCCACACAAAATGCCTCTTGGTGTAACGCACGAAGACGGGTTCCTCCCATTCTCCCCTGGGCTTGTGATCGTCGTCTTTCATTTTAGTGCTATATGAGGTGGCATAGCAGATGATTTCGTCCTCGTGCCCGGGATTCGGAGTGACGGTATTGGGTATGTTTCCATCGTCGTTCAAAGACATTCCTTTCAGTGAGAATCCCCAATAGTTGTGTCCACCTATGTTCCCTGTATAGATGGGGTCGTTTGCCAAGGCACCTCCGTCATTCAATACGATGCCAGCTTTGTCATCATTGTCGCCATGACCACTATGATGGGTGGCGGCACCATAAAATAGGGCATCCACATAGGAATCACCGGCGGTTTCTTCAAAGAGCATCACTACTCCTCCCTGGTCCATATAGTTTTTAAGCGCTTTCGCTTGGCTATCATTCTTGGGAGGTTCGTTATATCCTATAAGGATGATGTCGGGTTTCTGTTTCTGGATAAACTCGTCTGTTATGGCATCACTCTTATTGCTAGTTTCTAGTGTGATGGTTTCCACGGGTACCGTACCATCCAGGCCGAAGTTCTCCTTCTTTGTCACGAATTTACGTGAGTAGCTGGAGCCGTAGTTTAGAGCGGCTCCGTACCAATCTCCATAAGCCAGAATTTTCTTGGCCGAGAATCCTATCAGTACGCTTACCTCCTTTTTTGGCGCAGGGTTTGCCGTACTGTTGCAGGTGATGGTGAGCGTGCCTCTGCCCGCTTTCCCGATCTGCTTCTTGTCGTCGGCATAGAGGCGGACGGTCTGTGTGGGCGACTGCGTGAACTTGCCCTCGGCGCTGAACTTCAGCCCGTTGAACTCGTTGGTCGTCATGCTCCACGTGGTGCCGAGGCTCTCGTCAGGGATGTCTTTCATCGTCACCTCGATGTAGTCGTTATCCCGATTGGGGATATCTTCGGGCATGTAGTGCCCGTAGAGTGTGGCTTCTTCTATGCCGTAAGCCATGGAGAGCGGGGGCTGTATCACGTTCACTTCTCCTTTGATGCCTCCTGCCGTGAATTTCAGCTTGAGCTTGATGTCTTTACCGGTGCTGTTGATGGGTGCGGTGATGGTGACGGTATCGGTAGTGATGTCGTTCGCATCGGTGACTGGCGTACCCACCTTGAAGCTGACGCCTTTCAGCGTACTGGGGTTCTTGGGATCGGCTTCGTCCCATTCCCATTTTACGGGTAGCGACTTGGGCAGGTTGGTCTCGTACGTGAGTTTCTTCACTTCTCCTTGGGCGAAGAGCTTGATGGCCCGTTCCGATACCTTGAAGTAGTAATGTCCCTCCATGTAAAGGTTGTCGTTGTTCATGTTGTATGCCTCTACGGTGTAGTCCACTCCGGGCGTTACGGCGGTCAGAGCTTCCAAGGGGCCTGTCTGTCCCTCTCCGGAGACGGATTTCACGTCGAATACGTAGCGATAGTTGCGTATGACGGACTTCTGCTCCTTCTTGGAGGTCTGGTTCTTCAGGCAGTAATAGCCCAAGTGATTGGTCTTGGTGTTGCGCAATCCCACGACCACTACCGTGGCCGAGTCGACGTTGGTTTTCCTGCACTCGGGTACGTAGATGGTGCGCACGATGGAGATCTTGTTTTCCTTCGTGGTGTTGTAGACGAAACCTTTATCGCCCGATCCTACGCGACCGGCCTCTATCAGCTTGGGATTGCCGGGCACGGTGGGTGCCGAGCATATCGTTTTACTGGCGTCGAAACAGGTGCTGTCGGGAGCGATGCGCGCGTTGCCCATGATGCGGAACACGTGCACGTCTTCCAGCTCGTAGTTGTCGATGCCTTTGAACGTCTCGCCCGTCATGTGGCTCGTGTCGAAGCCCAGCCCCACGTCGAAACGTGCCAGCGCTCGCAGCATATTGACGATCTGCTCTTCAGAGCGGGTGGCCGCGGTGACGGCTGTGTCCACCTCTCCCCACATGGGTATGGGGATGTACTTGGTGTCGCTCGTGGCCTCCCATTTGTTCTCGGTGTTGAAGGTGAGCTTGTCGTACACCTGTTCCTTGGTCTTTCCTTTCAGGGCATTTATGCTCTCCAGCGTGATGCTGGAGCTGGTATTGGCTACGTACGACATGCAGGTCTCGTCGCTCTCTTTCGGCCTCTTGATGTTGAAGCTGGCTTTGAACGTTCCGCCTCCGAGATTGGTCACGTCCACCTCTTGCACGTCGGTTAGCGTACTTTCTGTCCCGCCCTTTTTCTTGGTGAAGCTGAGGGCGTACATCGACTCGATGTCGCTCTCGGCATTGTTCGTGATGATGCGGGTGTTTCCGTTTCCTTGTGTGGACGAGACATGGAGGTTGACGCTGATGGGCACTACCTCCATCTCCGTGTCGACGTTGGGCGCTATGTTGTCCGTGCATCCGCCCAGCAGGAGGGCGAGGCAGGCCGTGCCCCAGTATATCTTATCTTTTATCATCGTTGTTCGTGTTAAGCGTTAATAATTCTTCTTTCCCCAGATTTCGTACTGGGTCGTGCCTTGGAATTCGGCCCGGTCGATGGCCCAATAGAGCATGTTGCCGAAGGCGATCGAGTTGGACGATAGAGGCGTAGTATTGGAGCAAGGTAGGGGGATGCCGGTGGCGTCTGTCCAGTAGGTGCAACTGTCGGAATCGCCTCCTGTGCGTTGGTCTTGGGCGATGAATCCGCCGTCGCCTACCCAGAACAATCCCTTGTAACGCCAGGAGGTGGCGTAGGTGAGGTCGGAGCGATCGCCGTTGTAGGTGTACGCCACGGCGGTATTGGGCAATTGTCCCACGCCGACACTGTTCTTTCGGTCCTGTCCCCAGCTTTTACCGTGCAGGCAGCCGAAAGGCCCGTCGAGGAAGGGGTCGCCCTCCAGTGTCTTACTGGGTGTATAGAGGAACGTGCCACCTTTCGAGGTACCTTGGCCGCTGGCGGGGATGTTCTTTGAGCTGGGCTTGAGCGATCCGCAGCCGTCTATCTTTTTGCAGAAATTGTCGACTCCCGCGGTGCTATTGCCCGTTGAGTAACCGTCGCAGAAATAGATGACGATGCCTCCCTTGTTCACGTAGTCGGCCAAGGCGGTGGCGTACTTCTTGTAATTACCGCCGAGGTAGCATTCGTAACCCAGCAGCACGATGTCGGGATTGGTGGCCAGCTTTGTGGTGAAGTCGTCCGTTAGCGCTCCCCGCGATGCCCTCAGTCGCTTGATGGACTGTACGGGCAGTGTTCCCTCCAGCCCTATGTTTTCTTCGTTGGTCATGAAGGCGTTTGACGCACCGCTCTCGGTGGCGTAACCGTACGTGCCTTGGTAGCTGGAATAGGTCAGCATGGTCTTCGGCGTATAGCCCACGGTGACGCGTACCTTGTTTTTGTACACCGACAGGGTGGTGGGGTCGTCGATCGTCATGGCGTCGGACATCAGCTTGAAGTTGTCGAACCCACCTTTCTTGGGCGTGCCGCTACCGGCGAGTGTCACGGTGTACTCCTTGTAGGCTCCTACGGTCTTTCCTTTGGTGAATGTGCCCTTTCCGCTGAACTGGTAGCCGTTCACTTCTTCGGTATGGAGATTCCATTGCGGCATCTTGCCCTTGGCGTCGGTATGTTCGTAGTCGGATTTCGTGCGGATGGTCACGGTCATGGTGTGCACTCCGGGTATCAGTTCGTACTTTTTCGTGACGTTACCCAGTTTCATGACGGGCAGGTAGATGCCGTTGGCTTTGGCGTCGACGATGTCGTAGCTCAGTCGTCCCTTGTCGAGCGTGACGTTGACATAGAACGCGTCGAGAGGCGGCAATTCGACGCGGAGGCTGTAGGCAATGGAGTCGTTCAGGTTGTATGTGTTTGGCGTGAAGCGGATTTTTCCCTTTATCACTCCGTTGGCGTCGGGGGTTGGATTGCCCGGGATGCTCATGTCGATTTTAGGATTGTCCTCCGCCGTCCATTTGCCCCCGGTCATCAATCCCAGTGTCATGTTATCCTTGCTGAAGGAGGCGATATTGGTGATGAAATCCATATCCACCTTGGCACCCTCGGTGCCGGGCACGAGTACGTGGTAATTGGTGCGGAAATACTTCTTGCCGGACACGTAGGTGCCGGTGTTGTCGAGGTCGTTGATGTCGAGTTGCCATTCGATGTTGTCGGCACTCAGCTCCATGGCCTCTTTCCTGGTGGCGAATCCCCTTCCGCGTATCTCCTTGATGTTGAACACGTAGCGGTTGTTGCGCAGCACCGGCAGGCGTTCGGCGGTTTGGTTCTTGGCGATGTTGACGCGGTAGTAAGTCGTCTCGCCCTTGTAGGCTATGCCCACCACCATCATGGTGGGACCATCGGGGTTTTCTCCGGTGGCGGTGTTCTCGGCCAGGAAGATGTCGCCAACGCTGGCGTTGCCGCTGAGACTATAGTCTATCCCGGGCTTTTCGTCGTCTTTGTTGGTGTAGGTTCCGCATTCGGCAGGTAGCGTGGGAGCGGTGACACCCAGCTTTTTGCTGTCGCCCGACAGATTTTTCGGCGCGGGCATGGCGAGGGCGCTGGTCCGTGTGTGGTAGAGCGCTACCTCTTTCAGCGTGTAGGCATTTCCTTTTCCGTCGGTAAGTCCTTGCGCGTCGTCGGCGTTGGGAGCGGTGCTCTTGAAGTTCAGCCCGATGTCGATCCGTGCCAACGCGCGCAACATGCGCACGCTGGTGGTGGTGATGGGGCTTTGTTTGCCGATGGATATCAGGTCGGTCTGTCCGAACAATGGTATGTCGGTGTCGCTCTTCACCTTCAGCAGGGTGTCGGTCTTCAAGGGAAGTTGTTGGTCCAGCTCGTCGATGCCGATACCAGCCACGAAGACGGTCTTGTCGATTGCGTCGTCGTTGGCCACCAGCACGACGCGTTGTTGGTCGGCAACGTTTTGCGACTGTTGCAGTTTCACCGAGACGGTGTTGCCTTCAATTGACTTCACCGATCCTCGATAGAGGTACTTGTAATCCTTGTCGAACACTAAGGCGGAGAGGCTCTTGATGGGCGGCTTCGTCGGGTCGTAGGCTCGGGTGTTGGTTACTACGTTCGCGTCGGCGACGTTCAATTCGCATTTCACTACGATGCCGTCGGCATTGCTTACATCGGTGTACTCACTTTCTTTGTCCGTGCAAGCAGAAGCGAACGATGCTCCTATCCAAACGAACAGGAGGGTCTTTAGGTACTGTTTAATTTTCATTTTGTTCTCTCTTTACGCTCTTTTATTCAGGGTTATTATGTTCCATGAAGTGAAAACTCCGCAAAGATAGGCCTTTTGCTCTCTTTGGAGGCTATCAAAATGTGCGATAAAACTCTCGTTTTGTACGCAGGGGGATAAAAGAGGCTATTTTTGCCATGTAACGCGTTGCGGAACAACACTTTTTGGCGAACAGGAATGGGGTATGGCATGCGAACGCCACGCGTTAAAAAGCGGAAGCACCGGCTACGATTGTAGTCGATGCTTCCGCTTGGGAGAGCCGCTAGCCAGACTTGAACTGGCGACCTACGCGTTACGAATGCGTTGCTCTACCAACTGAGCTATAGCGGCGTTCGCTCTCGTTTACGGCGTGCAAAATTACTGCTTTATTTGAAACTACAAAAGGAAACACTTCCTTTTTTGGGAATGACGCTCAACTTTTCCGCCGTGATAAAGTCCGGACCGGGGCGACAGACTGGCTTAAAGCGTTCACTTCCTGTTGAATATTAGGTCCAATCCCGGGTCACGATAAGAATCAAAGCGGCGATTGTCCGATATACGCGGTATCCTCGCCATTGGCGATCGCTAAATCTACATTAAATGTAGGGAAGGGATGGTGTAGATATGGGGGAAAAAGAATATCTTTACGCCGCTAAATCAAATATTCTCATTATGAACTTGAAATGGAGCGTTTGCAAGGTATGGGTAGCGAGTTGCCTATCGATCGGTTGCGGCGTGGCTTACGGCCAGGACATGGACACCTCGGATACACTATCGTTGAATGCCGGGTGGGAGTTTTCGCGAGCGGCGAAAGAACGGTGGCTGCCCGCCGTGGTGCCGGGCACCGTGCACCAGGATCTGTTGCGCCATCAGGAGTTGCCCAACCCATTCTTCGGCACCAACGAGCAGAAGATCCAGTGGGTGGAAAACGAAGATTGGGAGTACCGGACCACGTTCGTGGTCACCCCCGACCAGCTTGCGCGCGACGCCGCCGAGCTGACGTTCGAGGGACTGGATACCTACGCCGATGTCTACCTCAACGGCGCGTCGTTGCTCAAGGCCGACAATATGTTCGTGGGTTATACCGTCCCCGTAAAGGAGTTGTTGCGGGTCGGCGAGAACCGTCTCCACATCTATTTCCGGTCGCCCATCAAGCAGACGCTGCCGCAGTACGCTTCCAACGGATTCGACTATCCGGCCGACAACGACCGCGGCGACAAACATCTCAGCGTCTTCTCGCGCAAGGCGCCCTATAGCTATGGCTGGGACTGGGGCATACGCATGGTGACGTGTGGCGTGTGGCGACCGGTGACGCTCCGCTTTTTCGACGTCGCCACCATCGACGATTATTACGTCAAGCAACTTTCGCTCGCCGACTTGCGGGCGCACCTCTCCCACGAGCTGGAGGTGAGGAACGTCCTGCCCCATCCGGTAGAAGCCGAGCTAAGGCTCATCTGTTCGCTGAGGGGCGAGGAACGTGCCACGGGAGGCACGAAGGTGACGCTGCGGCCAGGCACGAACCGCGTGGTGGTGCCCATGGATATCGCCTCGCCCGAACGGTGGATGCCCAACGGATGGGGAGAGCCTACCTTATATAATATGTCGGCACGGCTGACGGTAGACGGCAAGCCCGTGGCCGGACAGGCGCGCCGCGTCGGCCTGCGCACCGTGCGGGTGGTGAACGAGAAGGACAAGGACGGCGAATCGTTCTACTTCGAGGTGAACGGCGTGCCGCTCTTCGCCAAGGGCGCCAACTACATCCCGCAGGACGCCATGCTGCCGGCGGTGACCACCGAACGTTACCAGACACTTTTCCGCGACATCCGCGAGGCCAACATGAACATGATTCGGGTGTGGGGAGGAGGCACGTACGAAGACAACCGATTCTACGACTTGGCCGACGAGAACGGCATCCTCATCTGGCAAGACTTCATGTTCGCCTGCGCCCCCTATCCTTCAGACACCAGCTTCATGAGCCGGGTGGAGCGGGAGGCCGACTACAACATTCGCCGCCTGCGGGGACATGCCTCCCTGGCGATGTGGTGCGGCAACAACGAAATCCTCGAGGCGATGAAGTATTGGGGCTTTAAGGATAGATACACGCCCGAGGTGTACCAAGGGATGTGGGACGGATACGACAAACTGTTCCACCGGCTGCTGCCCGCCAAGGTGAAGGAGCTGGACGGCGAACGCTTCTACGTGCATACCTCGCCCTACTTCGCCAACTGGGCGATACCCGGCTCGTGGGGCGTGGGCGACAGTCACAACTGGGGGGTGTGGTACGGAAAGAAGACCTTCGAATCGCTCGATGTCGACCTTCCACGCTTCATGAGCGAGTTCGGCTTCCAGTCGTTTCCCGAGATGAAGACCATCGCCGCTTTCGCCGATTCGGCCGACTACCAGATCGAATCCCCGGTGATGAACGCCCACCAGAAGAGCAGCATAGGCAACGACCTCATCCGCACCTATATGGAGCGCGACTTCCATGTGCCCGAGGCGTTCGACGATTTCGTCTACGTCGGTCTCGTGCTCCAGGGACAGGGCATGCGCCACGGACTGGAGGCACACCGTCGCAACCGTCCCTACTGCATGGGTACCCTCTATTGGCAGCTCAACGACAGCTGGCCGGTGGTGTCGTGGTCGGGCATCGACTATTACGGTAACTGGAAAGCGCTGCACTACCAAGCCCTGAGGGCGTTCGCTCCCGTGGCGCTGAACCCGTTGCAACGGGGCGACACGTTGGACGTCTATCTGCTTTCCGACCGCCTCGACACCCTGTCGGACCTGACGTTGGAGATGCGGGTGGAGGACTTCGGCGGCCGCGGGCTTGGCAAGCCGATACGCCAGCGCCACCTGGAGCTGCCCGCCAACGCCTCGACCCTCGTACGCGCCATGCGGATTTCCGAGTTGCTGCCCGAGACGGAGTGGGGGAGCGCTTATCTCCGCCTCACGCTCACCGACAAACGGGGACGGCCCGTAGCCAGCGATGTCCACTTCTTCAGGAAAACGAAAGACCTCGACCTTCCGAGACCCCAGGTGACCTACCGGATGAAGCAGACCGACGGGCGATGCGAGCTGACGCTCCACTCCCCGTTGCTGGCCAAGGACGTGTTCATTGAGGTGCCGGCGCAGGGTGCCCGTTTCAGCGACAATTTCTTCGACCTCCTGCCCGGGGAACAGAAGCGGGTGGTGATCACCTCACCGCTGATCAAGAGCGGCGAGCCGCTGCCCGTGAGGATACGCCATATACGCGAGACATACGACTGATGTACGCGAATGATAGATAGCAAACAATCAATTATTAACATTAACTTCTAAATTTATCAAGTTTATGAGATCATTTATCAAACTTACCGGCTGTCTGGCCGCGGCGGGAGCCCTCGCCTCCTGTCAGTCGGTGACCGAGGTAGCCAACTACCAAGTCGTTCCCCTGCCACAGCAAATCGTGACGGCCGAACAAGGTTCGCCGTTCGTGCTGAAAAGCGGCGTGAAAATCGTCTATCCGCAAGGCAACGAGGACATGCTGCGCAATGCCCAGTTCCTGGCCGAATACCTGAAGACGGCCACAGGAAAAGATTTCGCCATCGAGGAGGGCACCGAAGGCAAGAATGCCATCACGCTGGCGATCGGGCAAGTGTCGGACAATCCCGAGGCCTACCAGCTGAAGGTGACGGCCGACGGCGTTTCCATCACCGGCAGTACCGCGGCCGGCGTGTTCTACGGCATACAGACGTTGCGCAAGTCGCTGCCCATCGCCTTGGGCGCTGACGTTGCGCTGCCCGAGGCGACCATCAACGACGCGCCCCGGTTCGGCTACCGGGGAGCGCACTTCGACGTGTCGCGCCACTTCTTCACCGTCGACGAGGTGAAGAGCTACATCGACATGATGGCGCTGCACAACATGAACCGTTTCCATTGGCACATCACCGACGACCAGGGGTGGCGCATCGAAATCAAGAAATATCCCAAGCTCACCGAGGTGGGATCGATGCGCGACGAGACCGTCATCGGGCACAACACGGGTAAGTACGACGGCAAGCCCTACGGCGGCTTCTACACCCAGGAGCAGGCTAAGGAGATCGTGAAGTACGCCGCCGACCGCTACATCACCGTGATTCCCGAGATTGACATGCCCGGACACATGCAAGCGGCGCTCACCGCCTATCCCGAGCTGGGATGCACGGGAGGCCCGTACAAAGTGTGGACGATGTGGGGCGTGTCGGACAACGTGCTCTGCGCCGGCAAGGACAGCGTGCTCACTTTCATCGACGACGTGCTGACGGAGATCATGGACATCTTCCCCTCTACGTACATACACGTGGGCGGCGACGAATGCCCCAAGACGCAGTGGGAGAAGTGCCCCGACTGCCAGAAGCGCATCAAGGCACTGGGTATCAAGGGCGACAAGAAGCATAGCAAAGAGGAGTACCTGCAGAGCTTCGTCATCAACCACGCGGAGAAATTCCTCAACGCCCACGGACGCGACATGATTGGTTGGGACGAGATTCTCGAGGGCGGACTGTCGCCCAACGCCACCGTGATGTCGTGGCGCGGCATCAAGGGAGGCATCGAGGCCGCCAAGCAGAAGCACGACGTCATCATGACTCCTACCGACTACCTCTACTTCGACTACTATCAGGTGAAGGACACCAAGAACGAACCCGAGGCCATAGGTGGCTACGTGCCCCTGGAGAAGGTGTACGGCTTCGATCCGTTGCCCGAAGAGCTGACCCCCGAAGAGCATAAGTACATCATCGGCGTGCAGGCCAACCTATGGACGGAGTACATCCCCACGCTCTCGCAAGCGCAGTACATGGTGCTGCCCCGCTGGGCCGCCCTCTCCGAGTTGCAGTGGACCACCGCCGCCAAGGACTACGACGGCTTCCTGAGCCGCCTCTCGCGCCTGCGCCACTGGTACGACGCCGAGGGCTATAACTACTGCAAGTTCGTCTTCCAGACCCCCGAGCAGGGCGAAGCTCCCGCCGCGGACGGCGAGCCGCAAGGCGAAGCCAAGTAAGGCATACCCTGTCTAACCGGCCGAACGAAAAAAGCCTCGCGATGGATAGCTCCATCGCGAGGCTTTTTTCGTTCGGCGAATGTCCCTTCCTTCCGTTCCCGTCCTTACGACAGGAAGGAGATGAGCACGCCTGCCGCCACGGCCGAGCCTATCACGCCGGATATGTTGCTCGACATGCAGTATTGCAGCAGGTGGTTCTTGGGGTCGTACTTCAGCGCGATTTCATTGGCCACGCGGCTCGCCATGGGCACGGCGCTCAGTCCGGTGGCGCCGATGAGCGGGTTGATCTTCCGTTTGGAGAAGAGGTTGAACAGCTTCACCAGCAGGATGCCGCCCGTTATGGAGAGGGCGAAGGCCAGGAAGCCGCCCACCACGATGCCGATGGTGGTCCAGTTGAGGAACGCCTCGGAGGTCATGGTCGCCCCGACCGAAAGGCCGAGGAAGATGGTGGCGGCGTTCATGATGCCGTTGGAGGCGGCGTCGAACAGGCGCGAGGTGTTGGCGCCGATCTCTTTCACGAGGTTGCCGAACATCAGCATGCCAACCAGCGGCACGGCGGTGGGCACGAAGAGGGCCACCACGGTGGTGACGGCGATAGGGAAGATAATCTTCAGCACGCGCAGGTTCTTGATTTCCACTTTCGAGGGATACTTTTTCTCCTCCTCCTTCATGTTGATGCTCAGCTCCTTCTTGCTGCACAGCAGCCTCACCACCAGCGGGATGATGACCGGCACCAGCGCCATGTACGAGTAGGCGGCGATGGCGATGGGTCCCAGCAGTTGCGGCGCCAGCTTGATGGTGGTGAAGATGGCCGTGGGGCCGTCGGCCCCGCCGATGATGCCGAGCGAGGCGGCCTCCTGGGGCGTGAAGCCTATCAGTATGGCTACCAGCAGCACGGTGAAGATTCCCAGTTGCGCCGCCGCCCCGAAGATGGAGAGGCGCAGGTTGCGCAGCATGGGGCCGAAGTCGGTCAGCGCTCCCACGCCCATGAAGATGATGGGAGGCAGGAATCCGGTCTTGATGAGCAGGTAATAGATGAAGTTCATCAGTCCCAGCTCGTGAGCGATGTCGTGCAGTGGCATGTCCCAGATGTTCATCGTCGCGCCGTTCACCAGCACGTTGCCCGCCTCGTCGGCCTGTGTCACGCCCATGCCCCCTCCGGGGAAGTTGGCCAGCAGCACGCCGAAGGCGATGGGCACGAGGAGCAGAGGCTCGTATTGTTTCTTGATGCCGAGGTAGAGCAGGATGAACGCGATGGCGTACATGATGAGGAATTGCGGGTCGTCGAAGATGTTGCTGAAAGCCGTCATCTCGAACAGTTTCTCAAAAATCTTCTCCATCACGCGATCTTCATTAGAATGTCATCCTCGGATACCGCATCTCCCGGCGCGACGCAGATGGCTGTCACGGTGCCGTCAAATTCGGCCCGTATGGCGTTGTAGGTCTTCATGGCCTCCACGTATCCCAGCACGTCGCCTTTCTTCACGGTGTCGCCGGGTTTGAGCGGCGTCTCCTGCGCGTTTTTCACTAAGAAGAATTTCCCTTCGAGGGGCGAGAGCACGTCCCGTCCCTCGCCGCTGGCGATTTGCGCGGCGGCCGGGCTGTCGGTCGGGAGATCGACGTCGCCGTAGGCCACGGTGACGCGGTACGACTGTCCGTCGACTTGCACGGTGAGCGTCTTTGGCTTGGCGTCGTCCAGGGGCGACTTCTCCTTCTCGGCGCGTCGTTTGGCCACGTCCTCGAGGAAGTCCTCCTTGGCTTTCCCGCTTTTGTATGCCTCGTACTGCGCGGGGTGCATGGCGTACTCGAAGAGTTCCTCATCGTCCTGTCCCGCGGGCCATTTATTCTCTTTCATCAGCTTGCGGTACTTGTCGAGGGCGTCGGGGTAGTTGTCCTGCGGGTTGCCGTCGAAGAATTTGCGTCCCTCGCGCTCGGCCTTCTCCACGATTTCCGGGGCGAGGGTTCCGGGCAGTCGTCCCGCCTTGCCGAGTATCATGTCCCAGATGTCGTCGGCTATCATCCCCCATCGTTCCTTGCCTTTCTCCATCGCCATCACGTTCATCATGGCGAGGTTTTTCACGTATTGGCTGAAGGGGGTGACCAAGGGTGGGTATCCCACGCGCGGCCATACGTACGACACTTCGTTGAAGAGCTTGATGAGCAGCTGGTCTTGCGTCATGAAGGGGAGGTTGCGTTTGGCCTTGTACTTGTTGATGGACTCGAGGTTGGTCTCGAGGTCGGCCATGAGGCTTCCCATCATGCCTCCGGGTAGTCCCGGCCCGATGAGCAGGGAGTTCATCAGCCTGTTTTGCGGGCTGATGTATAGGCCGAGGAAGTCGTCCATGAATTCCTGGATCATTCCTCTCACCTTCATGTAAGCCTCCATGTTGACTTCGGGCACCTGGTATCCGGCGTCCTTCAGCATGGCTTGCACGCTGAGGAGGTCGGCGTGTCCCGTTCCCCACGACAGGGGTTCCATGCCCACGTCGATATAGTCGCATCCGGCTTCGCACACCTCGAGTATGCTGGCCATGTTGAATCCCGGTCCGGCGTGGCTGTGGTACTGCACGGGGATTTCGGGGTGCGCTTTCTTGATGTTGGCTACCAGTTTGCCCAGCGAGGCCGGCCGTCCTATGCCGGCCATGTCCTTCACGCAGATCTCGTCGGCTCCCAGCGCGATGAGTTCGAGCGCCATGTTGGTGTAGTACTCCACGGTGTGTATGGGCGAGTGGGTGATGCAGAGGGAGCATTGCGAGATCATGCCTGCCTCCTTGGCGTAGGCGATGGAGGGGGCGATGTTGCGCACGTCGTTCAGTCCGCAGAAGGTGCGGGTGATGTCGGTGCCTTGGGCCTTCTTCACCTTGTAGAAGAGCTTGCGCACGTCGGCCGGCACGGGACTCATGCGTAGTCCGTTCAGCGCCCGGTCGAGCATGTGTGTCTGGATGCCGGCTTCGTGGAAGGGTTTCGTCCATTCGCGCACGGCTCGGTTGGGGTTCTCTCCGAACAGGAGGTTCACTTGCTCGAATCCTCCTCCGTTGGTTTCCACTCGGGCGAAGCAGCCCATTTCGATGATGGCCGGGGCCACTTTCACCAATTGATCTACCCGTGGCACGTACTTTCCGGCCGATTGCCACATGTCACGGAACATTAAGCTGAATTTTATCTCTCGTTTCATATATACCTTATTTATATATAGACATACTTTCTTTGATTGTTGTTTATCGTTTCTCTACTTTGGACACTCGTCCTTTGTTGTGCGTCACCACGTTCACGGCGGCGGCTATGGCGGCCATGATGTTTCCCGGTATGGGAGCCGGGCTTGGCGATGCCCTTTGTTTCACAGGCACCACTTCTTCGGGGGCGTACTTGTTAACGAGGGAGATGAGTAGTTTTCCTAAATAAATGACTATCACGAGGATAAGGAATACGGTAGCCATACCGACTACCATGAGCATAAGTGCTGTTTCGACGTTCTTCATTATAATAAATTGTTAGTAATTTGAGTGATTTGCTATAAAAGTGCACGAAATTACCAAAATTTTATTATAAACGCCCGAATTTAATCCATAATAAACTATAAAATGATATAAACAGCCGTTTCGGGCCGCCTCGCTACAGGTCGCCGTAGGGCCGGTCGTATGGCTATGCTGTCTGATTCGGCACGCGTTCTTTATCGCGCGGAGATCCGTTTTCTCCATCGGGTTGATGGGCTATGGCCTCAAATCTTCTCGCGACACTATCGCGATGGAGCGAAGGTATTTATCAATCGGTTGGACTCAGAGGATTGGTGCGATCCGCCCGGGAGATTTCTGTAACGGTGGGGCGTCGAGAGAGGCAATAAACCGGGGGAAAACGGCCGGGATGTAATTATTCTCCCTTTTTTTCTTGTGCGGTAGGAAGAAAAGATATACTTTTGCTCAAAATATTCAAACCTGTGCAATATAGGACCTATGACCGTATCGAGAACTAAGGCCAAATTGGTGGATGTCGCCCGCCAGCTTTTCGCTAAAGAAGGCGTCGAGAGCACGACCATGAACGATATCGCCATTGCTTCTAAAAAGGGGAGGCGCACGCTTTACACCTACTTTAAAAGCAAAGAAGAGATCTACCTCGCCGTGGTGGAGTCGGAGCTGGATATCCTGTCGGAAGTGATGAAGCAAGTGGCCGAAAAGGAGATTTCGCCCGACGCGAAGATCATTGAGCTGATATACACCCGGCTCGACGCCGTGAAAGAGGCCGTATATCGCAATGGCACGCTGCGCGGCAACTTCTTCCGCGACATCTGGCGCGTAGAGAAAGTGCGCAAGAAATTCGACGCCAAGGAGATGCAGCTCTTCAAGGCCGTGCTGCAAGAAGGGCAAGAGAAAGGTGTGTTCGAAATCGACGACGTCGACATGACCGCCGAGCTGGTGCACTATTGCCTCAAGGGCATCGAGGTTCCCTACATACGCGGGCACATAGGCGCCGATCTCGACGAAGAAACGAAAGACAAGTACGTGACCAACATCGTGTTTGGCGCGTTGCGTAGAAAAAACATTTAATTAAATAACTTTTTTGCAATATGGGATTATTAGACGGTAAAACGGCCCTGGTGACAGGCGCCGCCCGCGGCATTGGCAAGGCCATCGCCCTGAAATTCGCCGCCGAAGGCGCGAACATCGCGTTCACGGACCTCCTTATCGACGACAACGCGGAAGCGACCGTGAAGGAGATAGAGGCCATGGGCGTGAAAGCCAAGGGATACGCCTCCAACGCGGCCAATTTCGAGGACACCGAGAAAGTCGTGGGACAGATACACGCCGATTTCGGACGCATCGACATCCTGGTGAACAACGCCGGTATCACCCGCGACGGGCTGATGATGCGCATGAGCGAACAGCAATGGGACATGGTCATCAACGTCAACCTCAAGTCGGCGTTCAACTTCATCCACGCCTGCACGCCCGTCATGATGCGGCAGAAGGCCGGGAGCATCATCAACATGGCGTCCGTGGTGGGCGTGCATGGCAATGCCGGCCAGGCCAACTACGCCGCCTCCAAGGCCGGAATGATCGCCCTGGCCAAATCCATCGCCCAGGAGCTGGGCTCGCGGGGCATACGGGCCAACGCCATCGCGCCGGGCTTCATCCTGACGGACATGACGGCCGCGCTCTCCGACGAGGTCAGGGCCGAATGGGCCAAGAAGATTCCCCTGAGGCGCGGCGGAACACCCGAGGATGTGGCCAACGTCGCCACGTTCCTCGCCTCCGACCTGTCGTCGTACGTGTCGGGTCAAGTGATCCAGGTGGATGGTGGCATGAATATGTGACGAAGCCGAATGACTGTCGTTTACGAAGACAACCACCTCATCATCGTCAACAAGACCGCTTCCGAGATTGTCCAGGCCGACAAGACGGGCGACGTACCCCTTTCGGAGACCATCAAGCAGTACCTGAAGGAGAAGTACCGGAAGCCCGGTAACGTCTTTATCGGTGTCGTGCACCGGCTGGACCGTCCCGTGAGCGGTCTCGTGTTGTTCGCCAAGACGAGCAAGGCGCTGGCGAGGCTCAACGAGATGTTCAGGTTGGGCGAGGTGCGGAAAACCTATTGGGCCGTGGTGAAGAGTCTCCCCGCCGAGACGGAAGCCGAGCTGACCCACTACCTGGTGCGCAACGAACGCCAGAACAAGAGCTACGCCTACGACCGGGAAGTGCCGGGCGGCAAGAAAGCCGTGCTGCGCTACCGCCTGGCGGGCCGCTCGGAAAACTATTACCTGCTGGAGGTGGACCTGCTGACCGGCCGGCACCACCAGATACGCTGCCAGCTGGCCAAGATAGGATGCCCCATCAAGGGCGACCTCAAGTACGGCTCGCCGCGCTCGAATCCCGACGGAGGCATCAGCCTGCACGCCCGCATGATGCGCTTCGTCCACCCCGTCTCCAAGGAGCTGGTGGAAGTGGTGGCGCCGCCGCCCGAAGGAAAACCATGGAGCCTGTTTAGTGTAAGTCAACAAGAAGGCGAGGGAGCTATCGGCAACCTCGCCGATTAAAAAAAAAAGATTATGAAAAAAATCGTATTCGCGTTATTAACCGTGTCGCTGGCCGGGCTGACGGCCTGCCAGGGCGGCACCCAAAAGAACAAGGAAATGGACAAAGAGACATTGGTGAAGATCGAGACGTCGGTGGGCGACATCACCGTCAAGCTGTACAACGAGACGCCCCTGCATCGCGACAATTTCGTCAAGCTGGCGAAGGATAGCACCTACGAGGGGACGCTCTTCCACCGCGTCATTAAGGATTTCATGATTCAGGCGGGCGACCCCAACTCGAAAAATGCGCCCAAGGGCAAGATGCTGGGCTTCGGCGGCGTGGGCTACACCATCCGCTCCGAATTTGTATATCCCAAGTATTTCCACAAGAGAGGGGCGCTGTCGGCCGCCCGAGAGGGCGACGACTCGAACCCGAAGAAAGAATCCTCGGGCTGCCAGTTCTACATCGTCACCGGCCAGGTGTACAACGATTCCACCCTCATGGGCATGGAGAAGCCGCTGAACGGGAACATGGTCAACCGCGCCTACAACGAGCTGATGCAGAAAAACATAAAGGAGGTACTCCGCCTGCAAAAGGCGAAGGACCAGGACAGCCTTAACTCCATGCAGCTGAAACTCTTTCTCCAGGCCGAAGAAATGGTCGCTACCCTGCCCGAGTACAAGTTCACCCCCGAGCAACTGGAGGCATACACCACCCTGGGAGGCGCCCCGCACCTCGATGGCGAGTACACCGTGTTTGGCGAGGTGGTGAGCGGCATGGACGTCGTGGACAGCATACAGCGGGTGAAGACCGACTGGATAGACCGCCCCGAGGAGGACGTGAAGATCCTTAAAATGACGGTGGAATGAAGATCAACAGGCATTCGCTCGACAACGGGCTGCGCCTGGTGCACACGCGCGACGAGAGCACGCGGATGGTGGCGCTGAACATATTATATAAGGTAGGCGCGCGCGACGAGAATCCCGAGCACACCGGCTTCGCGCATCTCTTCGAACACCTCATGTTCGGAGGGTCGGCCAACATTCCCGACTACGACAAGCCCCTCCAGCTCGCGGGAGGCGAAAACAACGCCTGGACCAACAACGACATCACCAACTACTACCTCACCGTGCCCCGGCAGAACGTCGAGACCGCCTTCTGGCTCGAGTCCGACCGCATGTTGAGCCTCGACTTCAGCGAGCGAAGCCTCGAGGTACAGCGCGGCGTGGTGATGGAGGAGTTCAAGCAGCGTTGCCTCAACCAGCCGTATGGCGACGTGGGACACATCCTGCGACCGCTGGCCTACCGCGTGCATCCCTACCGCTGGCCCACCATAGGCAAGGAGCTGTCGCACATCGCCAATGCCACGCTCGAGGAGGTGAAAGACTTCTTCTTCCATTTCTACGCGCCCAACAACGCCATACTCGCCGTGACCGGCAACATCGCGTTCGACGAGGCCGTGGAGCTGACCGAGAAATGGTTCGCGCCCATACCCCGGCGCGACGTGCCCCATCCCCGGCTGCCCGCCGAACCCGAGCAGACGGCCGAGCGGAGGCTCACCGTGGAGCGCGACGTACCGCTCGACGCCCTCTTCATGGCCTATCACATCTGCGGACACCGCTCGCCCGACTACTACGCCTACGACATCCTCTCCGACGTGCTGAGCAACGGAAGCTCCAGCCGGCTCACCCGTCGGCTGGTGAAGGAACGGAAGCTCTTCACCAGCCTTAACGCCTACGTCACGGGGAGCGTCGACCCGGGATTGTTGCAGATTACCGGCAACCCCGCCCCCGGCGTCTCCCTGGAGCGGGGCGAAGCGGCTGTGGTCGAGGAACTCGAGGCGCTCCGTGCCGACCTGGTGGGCGAGGAGGAACTCGAGAAGGTGAAGAACAAATTCGAGTCCACCCAGATTTTTGGCAACATCAACTACCTCAACGTGGCCACCAACCTTGCCTGGTTCGAGCTGTTGGGGCAGGCAGAGGACCTGAACGGGGAGGTTGGCCGCTACCGTGCCGTCACCTCCGCGCGGTTGCGCGACGCGGCCCGCTCGGCGTTTCGACCCTCCAACGCGTCGGTGCTCTATTACAAGCGGCGATGAGCTACGCTTTCAGCGCATACCGGCCGCACTACCACTCGCTCGTCAAGCTGGGCCTGCCCATCGTCGTGGGACAGCTGGGTCTCATCGTGCTCGGCTTCGCCGACACGCTGATGATAGGGCGCCACAGCACGCCCGAGCTGGGGGCGGCCTCTTTCGTCAACAACCTCTTCAACCTCGTCATACTTTTCGGCACGGGTTTCTCGTACGGGCTGACCCCCGTGGTGGGCAGCCTCTTCGGCACCCGGCAGTATGGCGCCGCCGGGCAGGCGCTGCGCGCCAGCTTGCTGGCCAACGGGCTGGTGGCGGCGCTGCTCACGCTCGCCATGGCCGTCGTCTACCTCTGCGTGGGGCGGCTCGGCCAGCCCGGGGAGCTGATCCCCCTCATCCGCCCCTATTTCCTGGTGTCGCTCGCCTCGCTGCCCTTCGTGATGCTCTTCAACGGCTTCAAGCAGTTTGCCGACGGCATCACCGACACGCGGACCGGCATGTGGATTCTCCTGGGCGGCAATATGCTCAACATTGTCGGCAATTATCTCCTCATCTACGGTGAGCTGGGCATGCCCGAGCTGGGATTGCTGGGCGCGGGCGTCAGCACCCTCTTCTCGCGGGTGACGATGGTGGTGGTCTTCGCGCTCATCTTCTCGCGTGCCCGCAGGTTCAGGCGCTACAAGCTCGGTTTCCTCCGCCAGGGATGGTCGCGGCCCCTCTTTCGCCGGATCAACGCCCTGGGGTGGCCCGTTGCCCTGCAGATGGGGATGGAGACCGCCTCGTTCAGCCTGAGCACCATCATGGTGGGGTGGCTGGGCACCATCGCCCTGGCCTCGCACCAAGTGATGCTTACCATCGCGCAACTCACCTTCATGGTCTACTACGGCATAGGCGCGGCGGTGGCCATCCGCGTGAGCAACTTCCACGGGCAGCGCGACAAGGTGGGCGTGCGCCGTTCGGCCGCGGCCGGCTTCCACCTCATCATCGCCACGGCGGTGGCGCTCTCCGCGTTCATTTTCCTGTCTCGCGGATATCTCGGGAGCCTCTTCACCGAGAGCGCCGAGGTGACGGGCATGGTGGCCTCGCTCATCCTTCCCTTCCTGGTCTACCAATTTGGCGATGGCCTGCAAGTCAACTTCGCCAATGCCCTGCGCGGCATCGCCGACGTGAAGCCGATGATGCTCATCGCCTTCGTCGCTTATTTCCTCATCTCCCTGCCTGTGGGCTACGTCTGCGGTTTCGCGTTGGGGTGGGGCATTGTCGGCGTCTGGCTCGCTTTTCCTTTCGGCCTCACCAGCGCCGGGTTGATGTTCTGGTGGCAATTCAGGAAGCGGACAAACTGATGGAGATTTGCCCATTTTATTTTTTGGGGCACATCTCCTCGAGGAGAAACGCGTTTTTATTTTTTTTGGGCACATCTCCGCGAGGAGAAACGCGTTTTATTTTTTTTTGGGCACATCTCCGCGAGGAGAAACGCGTTTTTATTTTTTTTGGGCACTTCTCCGCGAGGAGAAACGCGTTTTATTTTTTTTCGGGCACTTCTCCACGCGGAGAAACCCCTATATTTTTCCCGCCTCCATTCGCCCCTACATATAGCCAAAGGAAACTTTTCCGCCTCTCGATGCCTGCGAAATGAATATTGTTTCGTATATTTGCGGCAGGTCGGTACGTCGTGGAGTTCACGGAACGTTCTGGAGAGATTAAAAAAACAAAAAAATGGATGGATGGCATACCTTTAAGCGGAGAGTTTTTTCAGTTGTTTGTCTGGCATTGGTTGTTTTTGCGCGTCTGAATGCCTTGGAAACAAATCCTTTCGTCGAAATGGCGGGAAAACCTTACGCGTCGTACATCGCACGGCTGTACGACGCGGAACTCGAGTTGGACAAGGCACGACCCGACGAGTGGTCGCGCATGATCCACCAGCTGCACGAGGCTGGAAAATACGACTTGAATCTTGAGCTGGAAGCCGAATTGCTCGAGATCGAATACGAGCGAGAGGTGAAAGGCGAACCTGCCGATACCTACATGGGGAAGCTGGGCGAGCTGGCCGCGATCGCCGAGAGCGCCGAGCACACCTACATCCAGCTGCGCATCCTCTTCGTTATTTTCGACACCTACAAGTCGGTGCGGCAAGATTTCGAGCGCGCCGTCGAGGTGGCCGAGCGAATCGTCAGCGTCAGCGACAAGCTCTCGGTGCAAGAGTTTCCCTATATCCTCTACTACTACGCCGAGATTGGCGAGCTATGCTGGTTGCTGGGCTACCACGACGAGATGGTGGCGCTGATGAAGCGCGTGATGCAAGATCCGCTCGCGGCGCACGAGGCCCGCGCCCTGGCCATGGCCTACAATTACACGGGCCTCTATTACCTTAACCAGAAACGCTACAACGACGCCGAGCACATGTTCCACATGATCCGCCATCGACGCTACATCGCGGGGACCGACACCGAATTTCATGACGAATGGGACGCCATAGCCGAGGGTAACATCGGCTATGTCTACTTCAAGCGAGGCGATTACGCCCGGAGCATCCCTTACCTGAAGACGGGCGTCAGGAGCGCCGAGTGGAAAGGACGCGGATTCTACGCGGCCTGCAAGTTCGCCACGGCCCTGGGCGACGCCTACCTCAACCTCGACCGCCTCGATTCGGTACCGTACTACATCGGGCTGGCCAATCACTACAACAGCATTTCCCCTTTCGGCAAGCACAAGGTCGAAATCTTGCTGCTCACGAGCGAATACGACTTCATCGTCGGCCGGCGGGAAGAAGGGCGGATGGCCCTCGATTCGGCCCTCGAGGCTTCGTACAGTTTCTACGAGGAGTACAATCCCAACCGCGAGAAACGTTTCCGGCAGACGGTGAAATCCCCGAAGAACGAGGGAGGGACGACGTGGAGCGTGGCGGCGCTCTGCCTCCTCGTCCTTTCGGTCGCGGCATTCCTCGTCTGGCTCTATAGTCGTCGCCGCGGGGAACGGCAGGTCCCGGATCCGCGCAACGAGGAGACCGACAGGATCCTGTTTCTCCAGATACGCGAGTACATGGAGACCGAAAAACCTTACTTGCGTTCCGACTTCACCATCAAGACGATGAGCCGCGACCTGCAAGTCAACCGTTCGTACCTGTCGGCCGCCATCAACAACAACGCCCGTTGCAACTTCCGCACGTTCGTCAATAGTTACCGGCTGCGTGCGGCCATCGTTTTGCTCGACAAGAACGAGAAAAACAACCTCTCCGTCGAGGCTATTGCCGACGAGGCCGGATTCTCGGACCGGTTCCGCTTCTATCGCGTGTTCAAGGAAGTCACGGGCGAAAGCCCCATGCACTATCTGAGGCGAAAAAACAATACGGGCGACTGACACGACAGCCCCGGCTCCGGCGTTGTCGAAACGTCAAGCGGAGCTTTCGGCAACGTTGGCGCGCCGGAACGCCACATCGCCTCTCTCCCCCGACAACAACCCCTTTGACGTTTTACCACGCCAATTGACGCGCCAGCAACTTCCCTCTCGCCGGCTTGCCCTACCTTTGTCGGTGTGCAGCATATTATAGTTCAAATCAACAGGCGCATCTAACAAGGTGGTAAAAAGATAGCGGGGACGGGACCTCTCACCTCCCGGCCGGGTCGCTGCCAGTCCACTTCTCCCCGACGGCAAACCCGGGTTCCTCCGCGACACGAATTCAGGATAACCGCTAATCTCTCCGGACAGCTCCCGCCGTGATGGCACGGGCTGTTCGGGAAGGGATTATCCCATCCCCCCTCCCGTTGCCGTCCGTACGCCCCCGTAAATGACCAATAACATTTTTTTTGTGAACAAACAAACCATATTTCTTTTAAAATGGTTTACTTTGTGGCATCTTTTACGCAGGCTGTGGTTGTATGAAACGGAAATGGTTCAAGCGCTTGATGTGGGTGTTGCTCACTCCCGTTGTACTGTTCGTGGTGCTGATGGCACTGCTCTATGTACCTCCCGTGCAGGATTGGCTGCGGCGGCAGGTCACGGCGTCCGCCTCCGAGGCCACGGGCATGCAGATCGACGTGCGACGCGTCGACCTGCGCTTCCCGCTCAACCTGGTGGTGAGCGGCGTGCGTGTGGTCCAGCGCCCCGACACCCTGCTCACGCTCGACCGCATGAGCTTGCGCGTCCAGGCGTGGCCCCTGCTGAAGGGAAAAGTGGCGCTCGACGAAGTCGCCCTGAAGGGGGCGACGATGAACTCCGCCCGGCTCATGGACGGCATGAGGGTGGAAGGCACGCTGGGCAGCTTCGTACTCAACGCCAGGGAGATCGACTTGTCGGCCGAGACGGCCGACATCGCCCGCGCCGAGCTGGCCGACACCCGGATACACCTCACCCTCGCCGATACCACCACCGTGGCCGATACCACCGCCACCGAGCCGCTCCGCTGGGTGGCCAGGCTGCGGCAACTGAAGCTGGCCAACGTGGAGGTGGCCCTGCGGATGCCCGCCGACAGCCTCGCGCTCGCCGCGCGTGTCGGCGAGGCCACGGTGAACGACATCGACGTCGACCTCCATCGGCAGGCCTACGGCTTGCGCCAACTCCTGCTCTCGGGATCCTCGGTGACTTACGACACGGGCGCCGCGCCGCCTATCAAGGGCTTCGACGCCTCGCACATCGCCTTGCGCGACCTCCGCGTGGGCCTCGATTCGCTGTTCTACGCCGGGCGGACGATGAAAGCCGTGATTCGGCAGCTGGCCTTCGACGAACGTTCGGGGCTTAGCCTCGCCTCCGCCACCGGACGCCTCGCGGCCGACGATTCGCTGGTCAGCGTTCCCGCCATCGACCTGCGCACCAACCATTCGCAAATCGTCTTCTCGGGACAAGCCGAATGGCGCGCGCTGATGTCGGCCGACGAGCGGGGGAGGCTCGCCGCCCACCTCGCCGCCCAGGTGGGGAAGCAGGACGTGATGCTCCTCGCCGCCACCCTGCCGCCGGCCTTCAAGGAGAGCTATCCTTACCGTCCGCTGGCGCTGCGGGCCGAGGCCGACGGCACGCTGGGAGCGCTGCGCGTGTCGCGCCTGTCGATGGAGCTGCCCGGCGCTTTCGCCGTCAAGGGGGAGGGCGAGTTCCGCCAGCTCGCCGATAGCCTGCGCCGTTCGGGCACGCTCGACCTGGGGATGCGCACCGGCAACCTCCGCTTCGTAGCCGCCCTCACCGGCACCCCGCCCGACAGCGGCGCCATCGCCATCCCCGACAGCATGAGCCTGACGGCCAAGCTCGACATGCAAGGGCCGAAGTACACCGCCGACCTACGCTTCCGCGAGGGTGGCGGACGCGTGGCCCTCAACGCCACCCTCAACACCGCCACCGAGGAGTACGAGGCGCGCCTCGGCGTCGACACCCTGCGGATACAACACTTCCTCCCCGCCGATTCCATCTACGAACTCTCCTTCACCGCCTCGGCCAAGGGGCGCGGACTCGACGTCGCGTCGCCCGCCGCCACCGCCCGCCTGGGACTATCGCTGGGACAACTCCACTACGCCAGCTACCGCCTCACCGACGTCCGCCTGCTGGCACGGCTGGCCGGCACGCGCCTCACCGCCCTCGCCAGCAGCGACAACGCCTTGCTGCGCATGAAAGCCAACGCCGAGTATGGGCTGGCGAGCGCCTGGCCCGACGGGAAGCTCACCCTCGACGTAGACAGGCTCGACCTTCGCGAGATGGGCCTCATTCCCGAGCGGCTGGAACGCCCGCTGGCCTTCCAACTCACCGCCGAGGCCCGGCGCGATTCGGTAGCCACGCGCTTCACCACGGGCGACCTCAACCTGAGCCTGCGGGCACGATCGGGGGTGATGCCGCTCATGGAACAATCCACCCGCTTCGCTGAGGTGCTCACCCGGCAAGTGGGCGAGAAGCTGCTCGACCACGCCGAGCTACGCCGTGCCTTGCCCCGCGCCACGCTCGCTTTCGAGATGGGGCAGGACAACTGGCCGGCCGACTACCTCAAGCAGACACGCAAGATCAGCTTCAGCGAAGCCTCCGCGCGCTTCGGAACCGCACCCAACCGGGGCATCAACGGCGTGGCCGTGGTGCGCGACCTGCACGTCGACACCCTGCGAATAGACACCGTCACCTTCGTGGCCCGACAGGACACGGCGAAGATGAGGCTACGCGCGGCCGTGGTCAACGGTCCCCGCAACCCGCAGCACGTCTTCGCCCTCAACCTCAGGAGCGAGATACGCGACAAGGACGCCGACTTGCTGGTCGACTTCACCGACCAGAACGGCGACACCGGGTTGCTGTTCGGCATCAACGCCCGCCCGATCGACGCCGGACGGAGCGACGGCGTCGCCTTCCGCCTCATACCCGAGGAGCCGGTGGTGGCCTTCCGCAAGTTCCGGTTCGTGGAGCGACACAACTGGATCTACCTGCACAACAATATGCGCGTCTACGCCAATGTCGACATGGAAGGCAAGGACGACATGGGCTTCCGCATGCGCTCCGTCAGGGGCGACACCGTGTCGTTGCAGAACATCGACGTGGAGATACGCCGCCTGCCGCTGGGCGACCTCGCCGGGGCGTTGCCCTACCTGCCCCGCGTCACCGGCCTCTTCTCGGCCGAGGCCAACTACGTGCGGACCGCCGAGCGCCAGCAACTCTCCTTCGAGGGGACGGTGGACGAGCTGACCTACGAACGGCAGCGCGTGGGCGACGTCATGCTGGGAGCCACCTGGCTGCCCGGCGACCGGAACGAACAGTATATCGACGCCTACCTGGCGCACGAGGGACAGCAGGTGGCTACCGCCAGCGGAAAGCTCACGCCCAACGCCGCGGGCACGCGGACAGCCATCGACCTCGACGCCACGCTCGAGCACTTCCCCCTGCGCCTGGCCAACGTATTCGTCCCCGAGGAGATGGTGAGACCCACCGGCGACATGGACGGCGAGCTGACCATCGCCGGCACCACCGAGAAACCGCTTGTCAACGGCACCCTGACGCTCGACAGCGCCGCCATGCAGTCGGGACTCTACGGCGTAGCCTTCCGTCTCGACAACCGGCCTGTGCGCCTGGAGGACAACCGGCTGCTCTTCGACAAGTTCGCCATACACACCACCGGCAAGACACCGTTCACCATCGACGGATACGTCGACTTCAAGGATATGGGCCGTCCCACGGCCAACCTCAATATGCTGGCCACGGGCTATACGCTGCTCGACGCCAAGCGCACGCCCAAAAGCTTGGTGTACGGCAAGGTATTCGCCGACTTCCGCGCCGTGCTCCGCGGACCGCTCGACGCCCTCACCATGCGGGGCAACATGAGCCTGCTGGGCGACACCGACGTATCCTACGTGCTCACCGACTCGCCGCTTACCGTACAGGACCGCCTCGGCAGCCTGGTGACCTTCACCTCGTTCGCCGACACCACCGGGGTGACGCCCACCGACGTGCCCACCGTGTCGCTCGGCGGATTGGACTTGGTGATGGCCATACACATCGACCCCGCCGTGCGCCTCAAGGTCGACCTCGACGCGGCCAACGACAACCGCGTGGAGCTGGAGGGCGGGGGCGACCTCTCGATGAAGTACACCCCGCAGGGCGACCTCCTGCTCACGGGACGCTATACGCTCACGGGCGGGCTGATGAAGTACGCCCTGCCTGTCATATCCACCAAGGAGTTCGCCATCGAGAACGGCAGCTACGTGGAGTGGACGGGAAAGGCCATGGATCCCACGCTCAACTTCAAGGCCACCGACCGTGTCCGCGCCTCCGTCAGCGAGGGCGAGGGCGGCAGCCGGATGGAGAACTTCGACGTCTCCGTGGTGGTGAAGAACAAGCTCAACAACCTCTCCTTCGCCTTCGACGTGGCCGCCCCCGAGAACAACAGCCTGCAAAACGAGCTGACCAGCATGGGAGCCGAGGAGCGGGGGAAGCAGGCCATCTACATCATGGTGGCGAAGACGTATCTCGGCACAGGCTCCTTCGGCTCGGGCTTCGGGGGACTCAACATGGGGTCGGCGCTCAACTCCGTGCTCAGCAGCCAGATCAACTCGCTGATGGGCAACCTGAAGAACGCCAGCGTCTCCGTGGGCATCGACGACTACGACGATTCGTCGGCCGGGGGGAAACGCACCGACTACAGCTTCCGATATTCGCAGCGCCTGTTCAACAACAGGGTGCAAATCGTCATTGGAGGAAAGGTGTCGACCGGGCAGAACGCCACGAACAGCGCCGAATCGTTTATCGACAACATCTCGTTCGAGTACCGTCTCGACCAGTCGGGTACCCGCTACGTGCGCCTCTTCCGCGACAAGAACTACGACAGCATACTCGACGGCGAGATCACCGAGACCGGCGTGGGCATCGTGCTGCGCAAGAAACTCGACCGCCTGAGCGAATTGTTCATCTTTAAAAGAAGAAAAGAATGAGGAAAGTTGTTTCCTTCTCTGCTTGCCTGCTCCTCCTGACGGGCTGTTCCGTGACCAAGCACCTGCCCGAGGGCGAAGTGCTCTATACCGGCGGCAAGATAGAGGTCGTGGACGCCTCGCCCTCGTCCGGCGCGGAGACGGCGCTCACCGAGGTGGAGGCGGCGCTGGACAAGACACCCAGCACCAGGATGCTGGGCGGCCTGCTGCCCATCCCCGCCAAGATGTGGGCGTACAACAACTTCGCGCGCTACGAGAAGGGTTTCGGAAGGTGGATGTTCCGCCGTTTCGCCGCCAATCCGCCCGTGTTCATCTCCGCCCTCGGCCCCGACGTGCGCGTCAAGGCGGCCACCAACCTGCTGCGCGACTACGGATACTTCAACGGGCGGGTGGACTACGAGGTGCTTCCCGACAAGGGCGACAGCCTCCGGAAGGCAAGCGTGCGCTATACCGTGCGGATGCGGAACCCGTACGTCGTGGACACGGTGTATTATCAACGCTTCAGCTTCCCCATGGCGCAGGTGCTGGAACGGGGACGGCGAGCCGCCTACGTGCGGCCCGGCGACCAATTCAACGTGGTGACGCTCGATGAGGAGCGCACCCGCGTGAGCGGACTGTTGCGCAACCGCGGATACTTTTACTTCCGCCCCGATTATCTCACCTACCAGGCCGACACCACGCTCGTGTCCGGCGGACACGTCAGCCTGCGCCTGCTTCCCGTGGCGGGACTGCCCGACGCGGCGAAGCGTCCCTACTTCGTGGGGCGGCAAACCGTCTACCTCTTCGGGAAGAGCGGCGAGCGTCCCGCCGATAGCCTGACGTACCGCGACATGACCATCTTCTACCCCAAGAAGCTCAAGGTGAGGCCCAACATGCTCTACCGCTGGCTCAACTACCAGCAGTTTGTGCCCAACGCCGAGATGAGGCGCTCCAACCACACCCGCCTGTACAGCCAGTACCGGCAGGAGCAGGTGCAGGAGAAGCTGGGGCAGCTGGGCATCTTCAACTACCTCGACATGCAGTATTACCCCCGCGACACCACCGCCACTTGCGACACGCTCGACATACGCGTGCAGGCCGCCTTCGCCAAGCCGCTCGACGCCGAATTGGAACTCAACGTGGTGACGAAGAGCAACGACCAGACCGGACCCGGCGCGGCCTTCGGCGTGACGAAAAACAACGTCTTCGGAGGCGGAGAGAGCTGGAACGTGAAGCTGAAAGGCTCCTACGAGTGGCAGACGGGAAGGGGAGAGAAAAGCTCGCTGATGAACAGCTGGGAGGTGGGCCTCTCGACGGCGCTCACCTTTCCGAGGGTGATGTTCCCCAAGTTCTCGAAGAAGGAGTTCGACTTCCCCGCCAGCACCACCTTCCGCCTCTACGTCGACCAGCTGAACCGGGCGAGGTACTACAAGCTGCTCTCGTTCGGCGGAAACGTGACGTACGACTTCAAGCCCAACCGGCGGAGCCGGCACAGCTTCACGCCCTTCAAGCTGACGTTCAACGTGCTGCGCGACCAGTCGGACGAGTTCAAGGCCATCGCCGACGCCAATCCCGCCCTTTACATCAGCCTCAAGGACCAGTTCATCCCCTCGATGGAATACACCTACACGTTCGACAACGCCTCGTCGCGCCGCGTGAAGAATCCCGTGTGGTGGCAGACCACCGTCTCTTCGGCGGGCAACGTCACCTCGCTCATCTACCGGGCGGCGGGAGATCCGTTCGACGAGCGCGACAAGAAGCTGTTTGGCGTGCCCTTCGCCCAATTCGTGAAGCTGAACACCGAATACCGCTACCTGTGGAACCTGAATAAGGATAGCCGACTGGCCGCCCGTGCCTCGATAGGGGCGCTCTTCGCCTACGGCAACGGCACGGTGGCGCCCTATAGCGAGCAGTTCTACGTGGGGGGAGCCAACAGCATACGCGCCTTCACCGTGCGCAGCGTCGGCCCGGGTGGCTACCGTCCGCCCGAGGGACAATATTCGTACCTCGACCAGACGGGTACGTTCCGCTTCGAGGCCAACCTGGAGTATCGCTTCCGGCTGATGGGTAGTTTCTGGGGCGCCGCCTTCCTCGACGCGGGCAACGTATGGCTGCTCCGTAAGGACGAGGCCCGTCCCGATTCGCAGCTCCGCCTCTCCACGTTCGCCCGGCAGATCGCCCTCGGCACGGGTCTCGGCTTCAGGTACGACATGGACATCCTCGTGTTCCGCCTCGACTTCGGCGTGCCGCTGCACATCCCCTACGCCACGGGCAAGTCGGGCTACTACAACGTGGACGGCGCTTTCATGAAGAATCTCGGCATCCATTTCGCCATCGGCTACCCGTTCTGAGAAGGGGCGCGGGCCGGCGTTACCTGCACAGCCCTTTCGCGAAGGGGCAGTAGGCGCACTGCTTCTCGTCGTCGGTGGGGGTGAAGGGTTGCCCTTCGTCGAAAATCTCTTCCAGCAACGCGCGGAGGTGGGCGTCGAAATCCTCCTCCAGCTCGCCGAAGTCGGTGACGGGTACCTTGGGCCGATAGGCTTCGCCCATCGCGATGACGGGCGAATAGGTGTCCGACGCCGCGTGGTGGATGTAGAGCAACGCGGGTGCCACGCGCAGCGGCTGCCGCTTGCCCACGATGGAGGCGTAGAGGAAGGTCTGGAAGACGTAGCCCGGGCGATGTCCGGATGGCTCGAAAAGCTGCGCCACGCCGGTCGGCACGCGCGGCGTCCCCCCGGTCTTGTAGTCCACCACGCGCAGGGTGCCGTCCTTGGCGTCCATACGGTCGACGGTGCCGCCGAGGCGGAGGGTGAGCGGTCCCTGGCGGGTGTCGATGGTGATGTCGCGGCTCACCCGCTCCTCCATGGCCACCATGCTGAAGGGTGCGTAGCGCAGGTCGGCGCGCAGCAGCTGCTTGAGGTAGGAGAGGATGACCTTGGCGTTGATGAGTTGCAGCCCGTTGTACTCGGGCTTCTCGTCGGCCCGCGTCTTGAAGAGGATTTCCCTGAAGGCCCTGTCCACGTGGCCTTGCAGCTTGCCCTCCTGGTGGAGCGCGCGTTCGAGGTCTTCTTTCGCGATCTCCTTCCCGTGGCGGGTCAGCTCGCTGTATGTCAGCTCGGCCGAGCGGTGGAATATGGTGCCGAATAGCGCCGAATCGATCTCGGCGCTTACCTCGTCGAGTTCGCGCAGTCCTTTCACGTATCGGTAGTAGAATTTCAGTTGGCAATCGAGGTAGCAGTTGAGGGCGGAGGGGGAGAGGATGCCCGCCCGCGGCGAATCGACGGCGTAGGCCTGTCGCAGCGTGTCGAGCGCCTCGGCGCTCTTCTCCGCGGGCTGGGGGTGGGTGTCGGTGGTGGACTGTGCGGCTTCGAGGTATTCGTGCGTCACCTCGTGCGGCCCCTCCACGAGCAACTGCGTCATGAAGCGCGACGGCTCGCCGCGGTTCAGCCCGTCGGACGAGGTGTTGTAGAGCAGCGTGACGTTCTCGGCCCGTTGTATGAGGCGGTAGAAGTAGTAGGCGTACACGGCGTTCTTGTGCTCGATGGTGGTCATGCCGAAGGCCTTGCGCAGGTTGTAGGGGATGAACGACGAGTCGCCTCCCGCCTTGGGCAGCTGCCCCTCGTTGACGGAGAGGAGGAGGAGGTTACGGAAGTCGAGGTTGCGCGTCTCGAGCACGCCCATGATCTGCATGCCGATGGCCGGTTCGCCGTGGAAGGGGATGTTGGTGGCGGCCAGCACCTTGCCGACGAGGCGTTTCAGTGTCTCCGGGCGCACGGAGAGGCCGCCCCCGGCTATCAGCCCGTCGAGGCGGTTGAGGCGTGTGTAGCTCTGGAAGAGCGATTCGCGGTAGAGCTGGTCGAAGAGGTCTCGGTATTCGGCTTCGTGCCGGTAGATGGTGGCTATCTCCTGGATGAGGGCGGTGAGGTATCCGCACAGTTCGGCCGCCGCCGTATGGGGGGTGAAGAGGAGTTCGAGGAAGGGGTCGCGCTTCAGCTCGGAGGGGAGCGGATAGAAGCGGTTGTTCTCTGTCAGCTCGCGCTCCAGCGTCTCGGCTTGCGGGGAGAGCTGGCGGGTGTAGGGGTGTCGCAGCACGCCGAGCGTGGCTTCGTAGGTGTAGCGTCCGGTCTGGCGTTGGTATCCCTTGGTTTGCAGCTCCAGGGCGGCGACGACGAAACTGTATATCGGCGTGTCGCCCAGCGGGAATCCCATGGTGACGTTGATGTGGCTCACCGTTTCGGGGATGGAGCGGAGCGCGGGGAGCAGTAGGCTCTCGTTGCAGAGCACCACGGCGTTCTCTTTCTCGGGGGCGCCGGCGTCGAACGTGTCGCGTGCCCACTGGGGGATGAAGCGGGCCTGCGCGTTCTCGGTGGTGGCGGCCACGTAGCGTACGGTCTTGGGCCGGCGCATGGCGTCGAAGCGTTCGGGGGGCAGCTCGTTGGGGAAAAGGCGGAGGTCGCGGCGGATAAATTCGCCGGCCTCGTGTCCCTGCACGCGCTCGGTGTAGTAGAGGTCGTAGTCCCAGTAGAACATCGCCTTGCCGGCGTCGCGAAGCCGGGCGAAGAGGGCCGTCTCCACACGGTTGAGCACGTTGAAGCCGGCGAAGACATACCGCTCGTACTCCAGCCGGCCGGTATCGAGATTCTCCATGGCGTCGCGGTAGAGCATCCCCTCGTAGGCGATGCCCAGCGCGCGGAGGTTGGCGCGGTAGCGGCGATAGATGTCGCCCAGCTTGTCCCAGAGGGAGATGAAGCGCCGCTTAAGCTCGGTGTGCTTCTCGATGGAGAAGTTGGCGAAGAATTGGCCGATGGCCGCCTTCTGCTCCGGCTCGAGGAAGTCGTTGTCGTCGAGCAGGTTCTTGAGGTCGCGGAGGTTGCCGAATAGCTTGTCGGCGTCGACGAGGTTCTTGTCGGCGTCGTCGAAGTCGGCGATGAGCAGCTCGCCCCAGAAGTAGAACTCGTCGAGCGTCTCCTCGCTGTGGGTTTCCTCGACGAAGACCTTGTACAGCTCGCACACGAGCCGTATGGGGTCGCCGGGTTTCAGCGGCGAGAGCCGTCCGAAGAGTTCGCTGATGCTACCTGCCGCCGGCGACCAGATGGGGCGCTCGCTCTGGTCGGCCAGGTATTCGTTGAAAAAAAGGTTGGCCCGCTTGTTGGGGAAGACGATGGCCGTGCGCGACAAGTCGCCGCCCAGTTTCCGGTAGAGGTCGTGGGCCACCATTCGCAGGAACGTGTCCCGTGTGCGCTCGCTGTATTCGCTCATATCTCTGATGTCTCTTTACGGTTTCGTTGATTTTCGGAGCAAATATACGGAATAAAATCGGCTCATGCCCCGTTTTCGTCGTCGGGGAATCATTTCCGGAAGAGGCGCCCGCATCGCGGAGTGCCCGACCCGTAAACTCATTCCTCTTGCTCCCAGGAGGAGTAGAGCGCCCATAATCCGATAAGGATGGCGGCGATAAGTAATATCCAAGCTTTCATCACGTTTTTCTCTCTTGATTGGTTCTTGGGACAAAGATACGTGTTTCGCCAGACAAACGGTGTATCATAACAGCCATAAATGATGTCACTTCGTACAACGCCCGCGGATAAGGCGTCTTTTACCACATTCGTGGTATGAAAATGACGCCTATGGGCGATGCGAGTTCCTGCGATTTGCCGTATCTTCGCGGCATTCAAACATCGACATCGATTAGTAGAAGAGAAAGAATATTTATGAACCATAAAACTGTAAAGCAGATGGAAGAAAAGAATTTGCACTTCGAGACCTTGCAACTCCACGTGGGGCAAGAGACGGCCGACCCGGTCACCGACGCGCGGGCCGTACCCATTTACCAAACCACCTCGTACGTATTCCACGACTCGGCGCACGCGGCCGCACGCTTCGGCCTGCAGGACGCGGGCAACATCTACGGACGGCTCACGAACCCCACCCAGGAGGTCTTCGAACGGCGCATGGCGGCCCTCGAGGGAGGCGTCGCCGCGCTGGCCGTAGGGTCGGGAGCGGCGGCCATCACCTACGCCTTCCAGAACATCACCCGTGCGGGCGACCACATCGTGTCGGCCGAGACCATCTACGGCGGCACGTACAACCTGCTGGCGCACACCTTGCCTACGTATGGCGTGGAGACGACCTTCGTCGACCCATCGGACACGGGCAACTTCGAGAAGGCCATCCGCGCGAACACCAAAGCGATATTCATCGAGACTTTCGGCAACCCCAACTGCAACCTCATCGACATTGAGGAGGTGGCGGCCATCGCCCATCGGCACGGTATACCGTTGCTCGTGGACAACACCTTCGGCACGCCGTTCCTCATCCGACCCATCGAGCACGGGGCCGACATCGTGTTGCACTCGGCCACCAAGTTTATCGGCGGACACGGCACCAGCCTGGGAGGCGTCATCGTGGATTCGGGGAAATTCGACTGGACGGCGTCGGGCAAGTTCCCGCAGCTGGCGGAACCCGACCAGAGTTACCACGGGGTACGTTTCGTCGACGCCGCCGGCCCTGCCGCCTATGTGGTGCGCATCCGCGCGGTGTTGCTCCGCGACACGGGAGCGGCCATCAGCCCTTTCAACGCCTTCATGCTGCTGCAAGGGGTGGAGACACTCTCGCTGAGGGTGGAGCGCCACGTCTACAACGCGCTCCGCGTGGTGGATTTCCTGGCGAAGCATCCCAAGGTGGCGGTGGTGAACCATCCCTCGCTGCCCGGACATCCCGACCACGCCCTCTACCAACGCTATTTCCCCTGCGGCGGAGGTTCCATCTTCACTTTTGAGATCAAGGGTGGACAGGAGGAGGCGCACAAGGTGATCGACAGCCTGAAGATCTTCTCGCTGCTGGCCAACGTGGCCGACGTGAAGTCGCTCGTCATCCACCCGGCCACCACCACCCATTCGCAACTCAACGAGCGGGAGCTGGCCGAGCAGGGCATCAAGCAAAGCACCATACGCCTCTCGATAGGCACCGAGCACGTCGACGACATCATCGCCGACCTCGGGCAGGCGCTGGACAGCATTTAGCGATTCGGAGAGAGCTACCACAGAGGACACGGAGTTTCACGGAGTTCTTGTTTCTCGCACGGATTTCCGCGTATCGTGCCGCGGAAGACAAGCCGGGACATAAACTAAAACTCCGTGAAACTCTGTGTCCTCTGTGGTGAACCCTTACGGACACGACGCGCAAATTAATCACGCATGGACAGAATCATAAAATATTTCCTCGACAACCGACTGATCACCCTCTTGCTGCTGGCTCTCCTCATCGTCTGGGGACTGTCGGCCGCGCCTTTCGACTGGAAAGGCGCTTGGTTGCCCCGCGACCCCGTGGCCGTGGACGCCATTCCCGACATTGGCGACAACCAGCAGATCGTGGCCACGCAATGGGACGGGCGCTCGCCCAAAGATATCCAGGACCAGATTACCTATCCCCTCACCACGTCGCTGCTGGGCATCCCCGGGGTGAAGACCATCCGGGCTACCTCCATGTTCGGCATGTCGTTTGTCTACGTCATCTTCAACGATGGGGTGGACTTCTACTGGAGCCGCTCGCGTATCCTCGAGAAGCTGAATTCCCTCCCCGCCGGCCTACTGCCGCAAGGGGTGAAGCCCAGCCTCGGCCCCGACGCCACGGCTTTGGGGCAAATCTATTGGTACACGCTGGAGGGGCGCGACCCCTCGACCGGACGGCCCGCGGGAGGGTGGAGCGCGGAGGAGCTGCGCACCATCCAGGATTTCTACGTGAAGTATTCGCTCTCCACGGCCGAGGGCGTGTCGGAGGTGGCCAGCGTGGGCGGCTTCGTGAAGGAGTACCAGGTGGAGATCAACCCCGACGCCATGCGCGCCTACGGTGTGTCGGTCGACGACGTGGCGCGTGCCGTGCGGAAGAGCAACCTCGACATTGGCGCCGAGACCGTGGAGATGAACCGCGTGGAATATCTGGTGCGCGGGCTGGGATACATCAAGAACGCGGCCGACCTCGAAGAGGCCGTGGTGACGGTGCGCGAAGGCGTGCCGGTAAAGCTGCGCGACGTGGCTTTCGTCACGCTCGGCCCGGCCGTGCGGCGGGGTGGCCTCGACAAGGAGGGTGTCGAGGCGGTGGGCGGCGTGGTGGTGGCCCGCTACGGTTCGAACCCCATGCAGGTGATAGCCGGCGTGAAGGCGAAAATCGCGGAGACGCAGGCGGGACTGCCGCGTAAGACACTGGCCGACGGCACCGTGTCGCAGGTCACCGTGGTGCCCTTTTACGACCGCTCGGGCCTCATTGGCGAGACGGTGGACACGCTGGGAACGGCGCTCTCGCACGAGGTGCTCATCTGCGTCATCGTGGTCATCGTGCTGGTGTTCAACCTGCGCGCGTCGCTCGTCATCTCCAGCATATTGCCCATCGCCGTGCTGGCCACGTTTGTCCTGATGCGGCAGTTCGACGTGGAGGCCAATATCGTGGCCTTGTCAGGGATAGCCATCGCCATCGGCGTGATGGTCGACGTGGGCGTCATCTTCGTGGAGAACATTTTGCGGCATCTGGAGCGCGAGGGTGGGGGAGCCTGCCGGGGAAAAGCCTTGGCCGACCTCATCTACCGGAGCGTCGCCGAGGTGTCGGGGGCGGTCTCCACGGCGATGCTTACCACCATCGTGAGCTTCATACCCGTGTTCGCCTTGCAGGCGCAGGAAGGGAAGCTGTTCCATCCGTTGGCCTACACCAAGACGTTCGCCCTGCTTTCGGCCTTCGTGCTGGGGGTGGCGATGTTGCCTACGCTCGCCTACTACGTCTTCTCGTGGCGGGCGGGCGCCCGGCTGATGGGTGGACTGGGACGCCTGCCCCGCCTGCCGGCCTGGCTGAGGGTTGGCGCGGTGGCGCTGGCGCTGGTGGGCTACCTCGCTTTCGAGTGGATGCCTCTGGGCGAGGATGCCGGACGCCTCGTCAACCTGCTGTTCGTGGTGGTGGCCATCGCGGCGATACTGGGGGTGCTGTGGCTGCTGACGCGCCATTACGAGCGCCTCTTGCGTTGGTGCCTGGCACATCGCTGGCAGTTCATCCTGGTGCCTGTTGTCACGGTGGCGTTGGGGCTGTGGGCCTGGCGGGGTTTCGGCGAGGAGTTCATGCCGAGCCTCGACGAAGGCTCGTTCCTGCTGATGCCTACGGCCATGCCCCATAGCGGCATCACGCAGGACATTGACTACGTGCGCGAACTGGATCGCCGCATCTCCGCTATTCCCGAGGTGGAGAGCGCCGTGGGAAAATGGGGCAGGGTGAACTCCGCCCTCGACCCGGCGCCGGCGCAGATGTTCGAGGTCACCATCAACTACCGGCCCGAGTACGGACTTGACGCCCGCGGGAATCGGGTGCGGCAGTGGCGACCCCGGATACGGCGCGCCGACGACATCTGGCAAGAGATCGTGAAAGCGGCCCGACTGCCCGGACTGACGTCGGCTCCCAAATTGCAACCCATCGAGGCGCGCGAGGTGATGCTCTCTACCGGTATGCGCGCCCCGATGGGCATCAAGGTATCGGGACCCGACCTGCCCTCGATAGAGCGGGCCGGCAAGGCGCTCGAGGCGGCGCTGAAGCGCGTGCCGTCCATCGAGGCTTCTACCGTGTTCTACGACCGGGCGGTGGGCGAACCCTATATAGAGATCGCGCTGGACCGCTCGGCCATGGCCCGCTACGGCATCACCGTGTCCGACCTGCAAGGCGTGATAAGCGCCGCCGTGGGGGGCACGCCGCTCACCACCACCGTGGAGGGACGCGAGCGGTTTCCGGTGCGGCTGCGCTATCCGCGCGAGCTGCGCGACGACCCCGACGCCTTGTCGCGTGTCATCGTGCCCACGGCCACCGGGGCGCAGATCCCGCTGGGCGAGGTGGCCACTATCGGCTACACCCGGGGGGCGCAGATGATACAGAGCGAGAACACGTTCCTGGTGGGATATGTCATCTTCGACAAGTTGCCCGACCGGGCCGAGGTGGACGTGGTACACGAAGCCGACAAGGCGTTGCGGGCGGCTATGTCCAACGGCGAGCTGAGGCTTCCCAAGGGCGTGACCTACCGCTTCGCCGGCAACTACGAGCAGCAGGCCCGGGCCGCGCGTAGGCTGCTCTTCGTGATTCCGTTGAGTCTGTTGGCCATCTTGCTCATCCTTTACTTCAGGTTCCGCACCGTCACCGCCTCGCTTATCCACTTCTCGGGGGTCGTTGTCGCCTTCGCCGGAGGCTTCATCCTGATGTGGCTATACGGGCAGCCGTGGTTCATGAACTTCGACGTGGGAGGCGCCAACCTGCGCGAGGTCTTCCAGATGCATCCCATCAACTTGAGCATCGCCGTCTGGGTGGGCTTCATCGCCCTTTTCGGCATAGCCACCAACGACGGCGTGCTGATGGGTACCTACATACACGACACGTTCGCCCGGCTGCGTCCGCGTACGCCCGACGAGATTCGCGAGGCCGTGACGCAAGCCGGACTGAAGCGAGTGCGTCCCGCCGCCATGACCACCGCTACCGCCCTCATCGCCCTGCTGCCCGTGCTTACCTCGACGGGAAAGGGCGCCGACATCATGGTGCCGATGGCCATCCCCACCTTCGGAGGCATGCTCATACAGTCCATGACCATGTTCGTGGTGCCCGTGCTGCAATGCTGGTGGAGGGAATTGAGAATCAAGAATGAAGAATTAGGAACGAAGAATGAAGGAATAGAGAATATGGAGGATGTGGAGAATGAGGAGAAGAGATAGGCTGATTCTATGTTTCTGTGCGGCGGCTTGCTTAGCGCTGCCCGCTGTCCGCTGCCAGGAGCGGCGGGCCGATTCGCTCGACGCCTACCTGCGGATGGCGGCCGAGAACAATCCCGCGCTGCGTGCCGACTTCCTCGGCTACCAGGCGGCCTTGCGGCAACTGCCGCAGGCGGGGGCTTATCCCGACCCTACGCTGGACATGGGATTCTTTCTCGATCCCATGGCCATCGTGGGCGGCAAGCAAGTGGCGCAATTCAAGCTGATGCAGATGTTTCCCTGGTTTGGTACCAAGGGGGCGGCGCACGCTGAGGCGACGCACGAGGCACGGATGGCTTACGAGAAGTTCAGGGCCAGCCGCGACGCGCTCTACCTCGCCGTCTACACGCAGTGGTACAAGCTATGCGCCTTGCGGCAGCGATGGCTCACGCGCCGGGAAAGCCGCCAGCTGCTCGCTCGCCTCGAGGAGCTGGCCACCAGCCGGTTCACGGCCGGAAAGGGGGGCATGTCGGCCGTGCTGCGTGTTCGCATGGAGCTGGCCGAGGCCGACGACGCCATAGCCGAAAGCCGCTCGGCCCTGGAAGTGGCCGAGGCGAAATTCAACGTCTTGCTCAATCGGCCCGCGGCCACGGCCGTGCAGGTGCCCGATTCGCTGGAGGCGACATCCTACGTGTTCGACGAGGCGTCGACCCGGGCTGGCATCGAACGCCTGAATCCCGCCCTGGGACTGCTCGATGAGGAGCGACTGGCCGACGAGGCCAAGACGAAACTCGCCCGGAAGCGGGGATACCCCATGCTGGGCGTGGGATTGCAATACATGCTCAACAAGAAGACAAACGACCCCATGCTGGGCATGGGCGGCATGAACGGACGCGACATGGTGATGCCTATGGTGTCCGTCAGCATCCCCATCTACCGCGCCAAATACAAGGCGGCCCGGCGGCAGGGCTTGCTGTGGCGCGAAGCCAGCCGGGCCAAGTACGCCGGGACGCTGAGCGCCCTCGAGGCACGGCTCGTAGAAGCCAGGCACGAACTGGACGACGCCGCGCGCCGCATGGCTCTCTACAAGGAGCAGATCCGCCTGGCCCGATCGGCTTACGAACTGGCATTGCGTGAGTTTGAGGCCGGCACGTCGGGCCTCACGAACGTTATCGAGGTGGAGCGCCAGTTGCTCGACTACCGGCTCAAGTCCGCCGAGGCGGTGGCCGACTATAACACGAAGGTGGCCACCATCCGCAGCCTCGCCTCGTTCGGGCAGGAAAGGGAAGAGTAAGCAAGCATATATATAATAAGGTATAAGGACGAAATGAAACCCAATAAGAAACAAATCACATTTGGAGTGGCGACGCTCTGCCTCGTCGCCCTCCTCGTCGCCGCGGTGGCACTGTGGCGACCTTGGGAGCGGGCCGACGACAGTACGGCCACGGCCGTAGCGCCGAAATTGTGGACCTGCGCCATGCACCCGCAAATCAAGCTCGACAAGCCGGGCAAGTGTCCCCTATGCGGCATGACGCTCATCCCGCTGAAGCCCGCCGACGAGAGCCATGAGGCCACCGCTGCCGACAGCTCTGCCGTCAGCCTCACACCCGAGGCCATGGCACTGGCGCGCGTGGAGACCACCCGTGTGGGCCGCCAGCGGGCCGTGAAGCGGATACGCCTCTACGGCACGGTGCAGGTCGACGAGCGCCTGTCGCGGTCGCAAACCTCGCACTTCGCCGGACGGATAGAGCGCCTGGAGGTCGACTTCACCGGGCAGAGCGTGCGGCAGGGGCAGACCATCGCCACCATTTACTCGCCCGAGCTGCTCACCGCGCAGCAGGAGCTGCTCGAGGCCGTGCGCCTGCGGGCCGGAAATCCCGCCCTGCTGCCCGCCGCCCGCGAAAAGCTGCGCCTGTGGAAGCTCTCCGACCGGCAGATCGACGAGCTGGAACGCTCGGGCGACACGTCGCCCTACATCGACGTGCGGGCCAATACCGACGGTATCGTGACGCGGAAGATGGTGAACCAGGGCGACTACGTGCAACGGGGTGGCGTGCTCTTCAGTGTGGCCAGCCTCGAGCACGTCTGGCTGCTCTTTAGCGCCTACGAGGCCGATCTCCCCTTCCTCGCCGTGGGCGACCGGGTGGAGTACACCCTCCAGGCGCTGCCGGGACGCGTGTTCCAAGGCTCCATCGCCTTCATCGACCCCATGGCCGACGCCGCCACGCGGACGGTGAGCGTGCGCGTCGAGGCCGACAATCCGCGTGGAGAGTTGAAGCCTGGCATGTATGCCAACGCCACGGCGCTCGCTCCGCTGAAGGATGGCGCCGAGCGTCTCGTCGTCCCCAAGTCGGCCTTGCTGTGGACCGGAAAGCGCGCTGTCGTCTACGTCCGCCGGCCGAAGACGAAAGTGCCTACGTTCGAGATGCGCGAGGTGGAGATCGGGCCGTCGTTGGGCGACGCTTATGTCGTCCTATCGGGGATAACCGAAGGCGAGGAGGTGGTGACCCAGGGAACTTTCGTGGTCGACGCCAGCGCGCAACTCGAGGGCAAACGGAGCATGATGGACTGAGATTCACGCGATTTTGTAATCATCGTTCCGCGACGGAACGAGATTCACGCGATTTTGTAATCATCGTTCCGCGACGGGACGAGATTCACGCGATTTTGTAATCATCGTTCCGCGATGGGGCAATATTCACGCGAATATCGTATCTTTGGACTCGTTTTTTAATGATCGAAAGATGAATATAGCCGTATTATTATCGGGAGGGGTCGACAGCTCGGTCGTCGTCCACCTCCTCCGCGAGCAGGGGTATCGCCCTTCGCTCTTCTACATCAAGATAGGCATGGACGGTGAGGAATACGACTGCTCGGCCGAAGAGGACATCGAGCTGTCCACCGCCACGGCGCGCAAGTACGGGCTTCGGCTGGAAGTGATCGACCTGCAGCGCGAGTACTGGGACAACGTGGCGGCCTACGCCATCGACAAGATACGGCGTGGCCTGACGCCCAATCCCGACGTGATGTGCAACAAACTCATCAAGTTTGGCTGTTTCGAGGAGCGGGTGGGGAAGGAGTTCGACTTCACCGCCACGGGACACTACGCCACCACGCCGCGTCGCGACGGACAGGTGTGGCTGGGCACCGCCAAGGATCCGGTGAAGGACCAGACCGACTTCCTGGCGCAGCTCGACTACCTGCAAGTGTCGAAGTTGATGTTTCCCATAGGCGGACTGATGAAGAACGAGGTGCGCGCCATCGCCGAGCGGGCCGGCCTGCCCAGCGCCAGGCGAAAGGATAGCCAGGGCATCTGCTTCCTCGGCAAGATCGACTACAACGACTTCGTGCGCCGCTTCCTCGGCGAGCGCGAGGGTGCCATCGTCGAGCTGGAGACGGGGCGACGCGTGGGCACGCACCGCGGCTACTGGTTCCACACCATCGGGCAGCGCAAGGGGCTTGGCCTAAGCGGCGGGCCATGGTTCGTCATCCGTAAGGACGTGGACGAGAACATCGTCTACGTGTCGCGCGGATACGGCGTGGAGACGCAGTACGGGAACGAGTTCCTCATGGCCGATTTTCACTTCATCACCGCCGACCCTTGGCCTGCCGGGCAGGAGGAGATCGACGTCACCTTCAAGATACGCCACACGCCCGAGTTCACCCCGGGGAAGCTCCTGCGGCTGCCTGGCGGAGCGGGTTTCCGCCTCGTCTCCACCGCCAGGCTGCAAGGCATCGCCCCGGGACAGTTCGGCGTGGTGTATGACAAGGAGGCCCGCGTTTGCGTGGGCAGCGGGGAGATCATGATTTAAAGCTCCAATTCGTTTGAACCTTTTTCGCGATACGGCCGTTAGTATAGTACAAGTACTCATTTAACAAGAAAATGAATATGAATATATTATTAACATCTTTAATTGCAATGACAATGACTTACGAAATGCCGAAACTTCCATACGCGACCAATGCGCTGGAACCTGTAATCAGTCAGCAGACGATAGATTTCCACTACGGAAAGCATCTACAAGCGTACGTAAACAACCTCAATAGCATGGTGCCGGGCACCGAATTTGAAGGAAAGACCGTAGAACAGATCGTGGCTTCCGCTCCCGATGGCGGAATCTTCAACAACGCCGGACAGGTGCTGAACCACACGCTCTATTTCCTCCAGTTCAGCCCCAAGCCCGCGAAGAGCGAGCCTCTGGGCAAGCTGGGCGAAGCCATCAAGCGTGACTTCGGAAGCTTCGAGAACTTCAAGTCCGAGTTCAATGCCGCCGCCGGCGCGCTGTTCGGCTCGGGATGGGCTTGGCTCTCGGCCGACAAGGAGGGCAAGCTCCACATCACCAAGGAGGCCAACGGCGGCAACCCCGTACGTGCGGGACTGAAGCCCATTCTCGGATTCGACGTGTGGGAGCACGCATACTACCTGGATTACCAGAACAGGCGAGCCGACCACGTCAAGGCGTTGTGGGACATCGTTGACTGGGATGTCGTGGAGACACGCTACTAACCGCAGGATAAAAGCGCCACGTGCGCTATAAGTTGGAGGCCGCGCACGAATTTGTTCGTGCGCGGCCTCTTTGCGCTCTCCCCCCGATGAGATAATCCGTGCTATCTGTTGCTTCTCCCCTTTTTTCTCGCTATTTTTGTGCCCACATAACCCTTATACGGAATAATATGAGGTACTTAGACCCAAGGTCCGATTTAGCTTTTTATCAAGTATTCGGCAAGCATCCTGAGCTGGCGATGAGTTTCCTCAACGCTTTGCTCCCGCTGGATCCGGAACGAGAGATCAAGGAGATTGAATATTTCCCTCCCGATCTGGTGCCCGACAACCCGTTGCGCAAGTATAGTATCGTCACTGTGCGATGCCGTGACAACCAGGGAGGGCAGTTTCTCGTGGAGATGCAGATGCTATGGTCACGTGAATTTGAGCAACGGATGCTGCTCAATGCCTCCAAGGCCTACGTGCGCCCAATAGGAGTGAGCAAGCAATACCAACAGCTACCGCAATCCCTCTATTCCCTCAACTTGGTCAACGGCGTGTTCGAACCCGGGCTGCAGGGCTACTACCACTATTACCAGATGGTGCACGTGGAGCATACCGACAAGGTGATCGACGGCCTCCACCTCGTCTTCGTGGAACTCCCCAAATACAATCCGCAGACTTACCGGGAGAAAAAAATGAAAGTGCTTTGGCTCCGCTTCCTGACAGAAATAGGCGAACGCACCCGCGAGGTGCCCAAAGAGTTGCTGGACAATCCCGACATCAACAAGGCCGTGACCATAATCGAGGAAGCCGCGTTTACCGACGCCCAACTACTCGGATACGAGAAGTTTTGGGACATCATCAGTGTGGAGAAGACGCTGATCAGTAGCTATGAACGGAAAGGATTAGCTGCGGGACGAGCCGAGGGAGAGGCTAAGGGTGAAGAAAAGGCTCAGCACACCATCGCCTTCTCGATGATAGCCGATGGTGTCCCCTTCGATAGCATCTCCAAATACACCGGACTATCGATGGAGGAAATCAAAAATATGGCTGAATCTATCCGTCCATGACCATCCGTCCACCAGGACAAACATTGGTACCTATAACACTGAGGCCGTGCACGAATTTGTTCGTGCGCGGCCTCTTTGCGTCCTCCCCCGCAATTCGTCAACTCGTCTCCGTCTACACTTCATCCTTATATCCCTTAAAAACGGTCGTATGCGTATTCAAGAAGTAGGCTGACGTATTCGTAGCGTATTCTCGGATTTGTTTTTCCTCCTCCGCACCCCCTACCTTTGCCCTTGCTAAAAGGCAAATGATATCGTTAACTTTAATAATATTGTGCGTATGAAAAGATTCATTCCTCTCTTATTCGGGATGCTCTGCTCGTTGATGGCAGTGGCTCAAAATCCCGTAAACGTACGCGGAACAGTGACCGACGCGGAGACGGGCGACCCGTTGATTGGCGTAGCTGTTGCGCATGTGAGTTCCGGCCAAGGCGTAGTGACCGACGTAGACGGTAACTTCGCCATCACCGTTCCTGCCGGAAGTAATCTACAGTTCTCCTACGTGGGATACAAGGCGCAGACCATCGTCGCGCGACCCACGATGAATATCGCCCTCCATAGTGACGCCGAGGTGCTCGACGAAGTCGTGGTAGTGGGTTATGGTACCGTGAAGCGGCGCGACGTTACCACCGCCGTATCCACCGTCTCGACCAAAGAGATAGCCGACCGTCCCATCGTGTCGGCGGGACAGGCCATCCAAGGCAAGGCTGCCGGCGTGCAGGTGATACAGCCTAACGGCGCCCCTGGTGGCGAGACGGTGATACGCGTGCGTGGTACCACCTCCTTCAACGGCAGCAACGAGCCGCTTTACGTAGTGGATGGCGTACCGGTGGACAACACCAATTTCTTGCCGCCCACGGATATCGCCAACATCCAGATCCTGAAGGATGCCTCTTCGGCTGCCATCTACGGCTCTCGGGCCGCCAACGGCGTGGTGATCATCACCACCAAGTCGGGTCAGACGAGCAGCGCCAAGATATCCTTCAACGCGCAGCTTACATTAAACAATGTATCCAACCAGATGAAGTCGCTCAACGCCGCGCAGTACAAGGAATTGATCGACGAGATCCGTCCGGGCGCCATCCCCGATGGCACTACCGACATCACCGATTGGCAGGACTTGGTGTACCGCACCGGTATCACCCAGAACTACCAGGTCTCTATCTCCGACCGTACGGAGAAGATGAGCTACTTCCTTTCGGGAGGTTACCTCAACGAGGCGGGTACGCTCGAAGCGGCTTTCTTCCGCCGCTATAACTTCCGCGCCAACATTGAGAGCGACGTGACCAAATGGCTCCATGTAGGTGCCAACGTCTCCTATTCGGACAACGCCAGCAATGGAGTGACTACGGGTATAGGCTCCAATCGTGGTGGCGTGGTACTGGCCGTGGTCAACCTGCCCACCTCGCTTCCCGTGTGGAATGCCGAGACGGGATACTACAACCGCACCTTCTACGGATTGAACACCACCAATCCTATGGAATCGATGGCGAACGGCAAGGACAATGTCTCTCGCGAGAATCGCTTGCTGGCCTCGGCCAACGCCACCGTCACTTTCATTCCCGAGCTGAAATACAAAGGCTCGTTCACCCTCGACCGTCGCAACGCCTTGGCCGACGGCTTCTCGCCCGTGGTACACGTGTCGGGTATCGACGACTATGGCGCGGGTTGGGACAATCGCAACCAGAACACCGTGCTCACGTTCGACAACGTGTTGACGTACAACAAGCTGTTTGCCAAGAAGCATTCGCTCGAGGTGATGCTGGGTACGTCGTGGACCGACTCGGATTATCGCAACAGCTGGATTAACGGCTCGAATTACCGCGACAACAGTATTCGCACGCTCAACGCCGCCAACAAGATAGCTTGGGACAACACGGGCGCGGGTATCTCCGAGTGGGGTATATTTTCCTACTTTGGACGCGTGTCGTACAACTACGAGAGCAAATACCTCGTCACGGCCAACATGCGTCGCGACGGTTCCTCCAAGCTGCACCCCGATCATCGTTGGGGCACATTCCCCTCGTTTTCGGCTGCTTGGCGCGTTTCTTCGGAAAAGTTTATGGAGAAGTTCACGTGGATCGACGACCTGAAGATCCGCGGCGGATGGGGACAGACGGGTAACCAGTCGGGCATAGGTGACTATTCCTACCTGCAGGCTTACAACATCGCTCGCCAACCATGGGCGCAAGCCTCGGCCGACGCCAATGGCAACATCGTCTACCTGTACGACAAGGCCGCTCCCCTCGTCACCGTGGCTGGCTTGCGCGTGCCTGACTTGACATGGGAGACCACTACACAGACCAACATCGGACTGGACGCCACCCTGCTGGGCGGACGGATCAATGTCACGATGGACTGGTACTACAAGCGTACCAAGGACATGCTGATGTATGTGTCGCTTCCGCCGGGAGCCGGTTTCTCGTCAATCACCCGCAACGAGGGCGAGATGACGAACAAAGGCTTCGAGTTCTCTGTCACCTCGCACAACTTCACGGGCGACTTCACGTGGGATACCAACTTCAACATCTCCACCAACAAGAACCGGCTGGAGAAGCTCTCCCTGCAACAGATTTATTACGATGCCACCACTACCGACGCGTTCCACAACATGTATATGGTACGCAACGAGCCAGGACGTCCGATGGGAGGTTTTTACGGCTACATCAGCGATGGCGTGAATCCCGAGACGGGCGAGCTGATGTATCGCGACATCAACATGGACGGAAAGCTGACCGCTACCGACCGTACCTATATCGGTGATCCCAATCCCGACTTCATCTTCGGTCTTACCAATACTTTCTCGTGGAAGAACTTCAACCTCAACGTCTTCCTGCAAGGCAGCGTGGGGAACGACATCTTCAACGCCTCGCGCGGCGACACCGAAGGCATGTACGACCTCAAGAACCAGTCCGTGCGCGTGCTCAATCGCTGGCGTACGCCGGGACAAGTCACCGACGTTCCCAAGGCGGGCTACAATATGCAACCCTCCACTTATTTCGTGGAAGACGGGAGCTATCTTCGCGTGAAGGACATTACCCTCTCGTACAATCTCCGCCTGCCCACGTTGCGCAAGATCGGAATCTCGACAATACGTCCCTATATCACGGCCACCAACCTCATCACATTCACCAAGTACAAGGGCATGGATCCCGAAGTGAACCAGTGGGGCAACAACGGACACGTGCAGGGCATCGACTGGGGAACCTATCCGCAGAACAAGAGCTGGGTGTTCGGACTCAATGTTGAATTTTAAAATGAATCAAGGTTATGAAAAATAAGAATCTCTTTTTGATAGGAGCCGCCGCGCTACTGACGACGATGGGCGCGTGCTCGCTCGACTACGAGCCGAAGGACCGCTACACCGAGATTACCGAGGGCACCGACGACGACACCGGCGGATCGAGCGTAGCGCTGAAAGACAAGCAAGCGGTGCTGGACCAGATGCAAGTCATCAACTACAAATGGCGCGACGGGCAGGAAGCCTGGTACCTCGACAAGCTGTTGCTTAGCGAGAGCCACTCCGACAACGCCTACGCCGGATCGCCCAGCGCGGAGACGACACCCTTCGAGGTGAACTCCATCGAAGGTTCAAACTCCAACCTCAATCGCGACTGGAACATCTACATGACCAACGTGGCGGCCGCCAACATACTGATAGAGAGTATCGACGCCGTGCCCGACGCCTCGCTTACCGCCTCCGAGCGGGCCATGTACAAGGCGCAGGCCAAGATCTTCCGCGCCATGGTCTACTTCGACATGGTACGCATCTGGGGTAACGTCCCCCTCATCACCACGGTGGCGGGCGAAATTACCTCCGAGACCATCGAGGAAGTGTATCCCGCGTACTTCCCCCCGCAGACCGACGAGCTGACGGTGTACCAGCAGATTGAGAGAGACCTGCTCGAAGGCGTGGCCGACGCGCCCGCCACCGTGGCCTCCAATAAAGCCGCCCTCTCCAAGGACGTGGGCTACGCCATCCTGGCCAAGCTATACGCCGAGAAGCCCCTGCGCGACTACGAGAAGGTCATCCAGTACGCCGACCAGCTGGCCGCCGACGGATACGCCCTGGAACCTAACTACGGCGACCTCTTCGGCGTGGTGCTGGAAAAACCCGACGAGCCGGCCGGTCCCGACAACTTCGCCACCGCGCCCACGAAGCGTAATTCGGTGGAGAGCATATACGAAGCGCAGTTCGACGCCACCGTGGGAGCCTGGGCACCCTGGATGTTCGGCCGCACGCTGGACAACTGGGAGTTCTACTTCAACTTCTCGAAGTGGATCACCCCCTCGCGCGACATCGTCAAGGCGTTTACCAGCGAGAGCAAGACCGACCTGCGCTACGCCGAGAGCGTGGTGTGGTACTCCTGCGGATGGAACATCTACTACCCGGCGAACAACTACGCTTTCATGTACAAGGACCGCAGCGCTTACAACAGCATCATCAAGTACCGCTACGCCGACATCCTCCTGCTCAAGGCCGAAGCCTTGCTGATGGGACGCGGCGACCTGGGCGGAGCGGCCGATATCATCAACCGGACGCGCGACCGCGCCGGACTGGATCCGCTGCCTGCCTCCACCACCTCGAGCAAGGAACGCCTGCTCGAAGCCTACCTCAAGGAACGCCGCCTCGAGCTGGCCTTCGAGGGACAGCGCTGGTTCGACCTCGTACGCCTCGACAAGGTGGAGGAGGTGATGAACAACCTCAAGGACGAAGGCCGTCCGCCGTTGATCTACCCCTACGATTCCAACTCGTACCGCCTGCCCATCCCGCAGAACGTCATCGACCAGAACCCCAACCTGGTGCAGAACCCGGGATATTGAGAAATGAAGGATTTAAAATGAAGCATTAAGAATCAACAGTATGAAAAGCAAACTATACCTCTTGCTGTCGGCGTGCTGTCTGTCGGGCCTCTTCGCGAGTTGCTACGACGACGATACCAACTACGCCATAGCGCCACCCACCATCGTGTCGGTGACGCCGGACAAGACCGCCCTGCAGTACGGTGACACCCTGTGGCTCACCGCTACGCTGACCGACCCCAAGGCACGCCTCGCCAACATCACCGTCGGCGTGATGGCAGGCGAACGCCTCCTCGCCACGCACGTGGTGCCGCTGACCAACCAGAACGAGGAAGGCGTCGTCATCCCCGTACAGATCCCCTTCGCCGACAACCTGGCCGACAGTCCCATCACGCTCAACCTCACCCTGGCCAACGTGCTGAAAGCCACCGATACCGAGCAGCTGACTGGCATCAACGCCACACGCCCCGCGTTCTCCGCGCTCTACTTGGTGACGGACGACGGAGAGGTGATTACCCTCAACAGCGTGGGCAACAACCAGTACCGCGCCGAGAACCTCGCGCTGCTCAACAACATCCGTTATAAGATCGCCCAACGCCTCACGCCTGCCGGACAGCCCGACTACTCGGGCATCGTCCTGGGCGACGTGGCCGGGCGCGTCGCCCAGATAGGCGAGAGTGGAGGCAATAGCTTCGTCACGGCCAGTGGAGATAATATGATTGAGGCATTGACTTTCGATGCCATGGCATTCACCATGACTGCCGACGGTTTCGTGTTCGACGGCCTCATCCTCGATGCCTCGTCGTGGAACCATATTAAGTTAGCCGTATCAGACCCCAGCGATCCGGAGAGTGGAGAAGATTTCTATACCTCCAACGTGACGCTGAGCAATGGTGAGGAATTGATAGCCTTCGGCGAGCTGGCCGATCCGACACTGATCTATAACCTCGACTTCTTTGAGCGTACGGGCGACAATCGCTTCACCTTCATCGGGGCATCGGGCGATTATACCTTATATTATAATCAAGACAGGAAGAACGTGCTCATCCTTCCGGCGAATGGAGCCGCGGCACCCGATTACCTGCTTATTACCGGTGGCGGCATCGGAGCACCCAGCCCCGTTTATCTGAACGGTGACAAGTCTACCTGTTGGTGGGGATTCGGCAACGTACGCGACTATCTCATCGCTCCCCAGATTAGCAGCGGCGTCTACCAGCTCACGCTCTGGGTGCACGCCAAAGACGACGGTTGGGTAGGTCTCAAGTTCTACGATAATAAAAGTTGGGGCGGCGAAAAGAGTTATAATAATTTCTCTTGGACCGGCGATCCCGCCTTTGAGCTGGCATCAGGGGGAACCAACACCGTACCCACCTCCGCCACCGACGGGGTGTATCGTCTCACCATCGATCTCAACGCGATGACCGTGAATGTAGAAACCTTAACCAACATCTGAAATGAAACGAATCAATCGATCATCCATTCGCCTGCTGGCGCTGCCTTGCGCCTTCGTGGCCATACTCTCGTGCGGAAACTCGTCGCCCGGTGGCAGCGATAGCCCCACGCCGACACCCGATCCCGAGCCGGAACCCACCACGGGCGTGGCCAACCTGTTGGTCAGCTCCTCCTCGCGGTCGTACGACCTCACGCGGAGCACGGTGAACTTCAGCAGCAAGGACAATATGTCGCCCTCCACCATCAGCTTGGTGCCCTCCGTGCGTAACCAGACCATGGACGGTTTCGGCGCCGCCATCACCGGCTCCACCTGCTTCAACCTGATGCAGATGACGGCGGCCGACCGTACGGCCTTCCTCAAGCAGACCTTCTCCACTACCGAAGGGTTTGGCTGGAGCTACGTACGCGTCGCCATCGGCTGCTCCGACTTCTCGCTCAGCGAATTTACTTGCTGCGACACGCCGGGCATCGAGAACTTCGGCCTCACTTCTGAGGATACCGACTACGTGATACCCATCATGAAGGAGATACTCGCCATCAACCCCAACGTCAAGGTGCTCGGTTCGCCGTGGACCTGCCCGAGGTGGATGAAGGTGAACAACCTCACCGACCTCGCGGCGCACAACCAGTGGACCAGCGGACAGCTCAATCCCGCCTACTACGCCGACTACGCCACCTACTTCGTGAAGTGGGTGGAGGCGTTCCAGGCGGCGGGCGTGCCCATCTACTCCATCACGCCGCAGAACGAGCCGCTCAACCGGGGCAACTCGGCCTCCCTCTTCATGGGATGGAAGGAGCAGTCGGCCTTCGTGAAGCAAAACCTCGCCCCCGCCTTGCGCACTGCCGGGTTGCGGACGAAGATCTACCTCTTCGACCACAACTACAACTACGACAACATGGGCGACCAGAGCGATTATCCCGTCAACATCTACGAGGATGGCGACGACGATCCGCTCATCGCCGGAGCCGCCTACCACAACTATGGCGGCAACCGTTCCGAGCTGCTCGACATCCACGAGAAGGCACCCACCAAGGAGCTGATATTCACCGAGACCTCCATCGGTACGTGGAACGACGGACGCAACCTCACCACGCGTCTCCCCGAGGACATGCGCGAGGTGGCGTTGGGCACGGTGAACAACTGGTGCAAGGGCGTCATCGTATGGAACCTCATGCTCGACAGCGACCTGGGTCCCAACCGTCCCGGCGGCTGCCAGACCTGCTACGGAGCGGTCGACATCAGCAACAGCGACTACAAGACCATCCAGCGCAACTCGCACTACTACATCATCAGCCACCTGGCTGCCGTGGTGCGACCCGGAGCCACGCGCATCGGTACCACGGGCTACACCGCCACGGGGGTGATGTACGCCGCTTTCGAGAACACCGACGGCACGTATGCCCTCGTGTTGCTCAACGATACCAGCACGGAGAAGAACATCACCGTGAGCGACGGCACCAACCACTTCGCGTATGCCGTGCCCGCCTCGTCGGTGGTCTCCTATTCGTGGAAGAAATAGAGTTAACCCTAAAAAAAGAAACAATGAGAAAGATATATCCGATACTCAATTTGGGGCTAAGCCTCGCGCTTGTAGGCACGATGGCCGCTTGCGACAATAGCGACATGGAGCTTGACCTCTCGCCGAGCAACCCCCTGCTGGAGGTCTCGGCTCCCGCGGCCGCCAACTTCGGCGACAGCATTCCCTTCACGCTGACGGTGGATGGCGACGTGCCACTCTCGACCGTCACCGCACGCCTCTTCTACGGTGAGGAGGAGATGGGCAGCACGGTGATTCGCACCCGCACGCCCGGCACCTACTCGGGCAAGCTCTTCGCGCCTTTCCTGCAGAACATCCCCGACGGCACCGCCACGCTCAGCTTCACCATGATCGACACCCATACGTCGAAGGTGACCAAGGAGAGCGATATTCGCCTCACCCGTATGCAGTATCCGTACCTCATACTGGTTACCGCAGCCAAGTCGTATCCCATGCTTCCCACCGGCGTGCCCAACGAGTACGCCGCCACGGAGACCTTCCCCAACACCGACCTGCCCGCTTACATCAAGACGCCGGTGACGACGGAGAACGCCAACGAGATCACCTTCGGCTGGGAAGGCGGAGCGGTGACGCAAGGAGTGACGGCCGACATACCGTTCGTCAGCGCCGTGGCCGGTGAGTTCTCCGTCAGCTTCAACACGTTGACTTATGCCGCCGCGCCCTTCTTCGAGATACTGTTCAACGGCGCCAACATGGCGATGACGGACAAGACGCACTACCAAATCGACGTCGATATCACGCAAGGACAGGCCATCACCGTGGAGGGCATCACCGACATCGCCGACTGGTGGATCGATCCCGACTTCCTCACGGAGACGGGCGACGGCGAATACAGCTTCGTGCCCATCTCGGGACGCTACCGCTTCATCGCCGACCTCGGCCTGAAGTACTTCCGCGTCTTCGCGCTCAATGGTAGCGTTCCCGCTAAATTCAGTGACGCCACGGGTACGGGGGCCATCTGGATTATCGGCGAGCATGTGGGCAAGCCAAATCTGTCCAATGCCGTAGGGTGGAATACCGGCACCGCCCTGTGTATGGCACCCATGGGCAACAAAGTCTATAAGGTCAGCTTCGTGGCTGGTGAACAGATCAACACGGCGCAAATCAACTTCAAGTTCTTTGGTGAGAAAGACAATTGGTTAGAAGAGTTCTCGGTATTTGGCGCTATCAACGACGGTGGAGTCATCGTGGTTGGCTTGGGTCAGGATGTCAACCAAATGGATAAAGGAAACCTTGCGTTGCAGCCGGGTGTGACGCTCGAGGCGGGAGCCACCTACGTGTTCACTATCGACGGAAGCTCGGGACACGATACGGCCACACTCACCGTGGAGAAGCTATAACGAAGCAGATCCCCTCCTGTTTTTCCCTGCCGGGAACACCCTGCTCCGCACTCTGGGGCGGAGTAGGGGACGTTCCCGGCAACGGAAGGGGGGAACGCTAAAGTTGAATCGATTAAATAAAGAAGCAATATGAAAAGAAAGACTCTGATCCTCGGACTACTGTCGATCTTGTGCGCGTGGCCCGCCGCGGCGCAGCGTCCCGTCTACCAAGATCCCTCGCAACCCATCGAGAAGCGTGTGGACGACGCGTTGTCGCGCATGACCACTGCCGAGAAGATAGGCATCATACACGCCCAGTCCAAGTTCAGCTCGGCGGGCGTGCCCCGTCTCGGGCTGCCCGAGCTATGGATGACGGACGGGCCGCATGGCATCCGTCCCGAGGTGTTGTGGGACGAATGGGACCAGGCCGGATGGAGCAACGACTCGTGTACGGCATTTCCCGCGCTCACCTGCCTGGCCGCCACCTGGAACCCCGAGATGAGCGCGCTCTATGGCCGCTCCATCGGCGAGGAAGCCCTCTACCGGGGCAAGGACGTGCTGCTGGGACCGGGCGTGAACATCTACCGCACCCCGCTCAACGGACGCAACTTCGAGTACATGGGCGAGGATCCGTACTTGGCCTCGCGCATGGTGGTGCCCTACGTCAAGGGCGTGCAACAGAATGGCGTGGCCGCCTGCGTGAAGCACTTCGCGCTGAACAACCAAGAGGCGTTCAGGCATCAGTACAACGCGCGGCTCGACGACCGCGCCCTCTACGAAATCTACCTGCCGGCCTTCCGAGCCGCCGTGGTGGAGGGTGAGGCATGGAGCATCATGCCCGCCTACAACCTTTACGGGCGCGAGCATCTGGCCGAGAGCAAACGTCTGCTTGGCGACGTGCTGCGCGACGAGTGGAAGTTCGACGGGGTGACCATCTCCGACTGGGGAGCCGTGCATAGCACGCGACGCACGGTGACGCAAGGCGTCGACATGGAGTTTGGCACGGCCACCGACGGGCTGTCGGCAGGCACGAAGAACGCCTACGACTCCTACTACCTGGCGCAGCCTTATCTCAAACTCATCAACGAAGGCGTGTTTGGTACCAAGGAGCTGGACGAGAAAGCCCGTCGCGTGCTGCGCCTCATGTTCCGTACGGCGCTGAAGCCCGACAAGCCGATGGGTTCGATGAACTCGCCCGAGCATTCCAAGGCCGCGCACGACATAGCCGTGCAGGGCATCGTGCTGCTGAAGAACGACCGCGCCGTGCTGCCCATCGACCTCGGCAAGCGTCCCACCATACTGGTGGTGGGCGAGAACGCCATCAAGATGATGACCGTGGGCGGTGGAAGCTCCTCGCTGAAGGCGCGCTACGAAATCTCCCCGCTGGACGGACTGAAGGCACGCGTCGGCACGCGAGGCACGGTGAACTACGTGCGTGGATACGTGGGCGACGTGGGCGGCAGCTACAACGGTGTCAGCTCGGGACAGGACCTCAACGAGAGCCGTACCCCCGAGCAGCTGCGGACCGAGGCAGTGGAGGCCGCCGCCAAGGCGGACTATGTCGTCTTCGTGGGCGGACTGAACAAGAGCGACCATCAGGACTGTGAGGGAGCCGACCGCCTCGCCCTTGGCCTGCCCTACGGACAGGACGAGCTGATCGCGGCATTGGCAAAAGCCAACCCGAACCTCGTCGTGGTGAACATATCGGGCAACGCCGTAGCCATGCCGTGGGTGAAAGAGGTGCCCGCCATCGTGCAAGGGTGGTACCTCGGCAGTGAGACGGGACATGCGCTGGCTACCGTGCTGACGGGCGACGTGGATCCGTCGGGCCGACTGCCCTTCACCTTCCCCGTGAGCCTGAACGACGTCGGGGCGCATCGCCTCGGCGAATACCCCGGCAACGCGGCGCAGTTAGAGGCGATGAAGCAAGCCGGCCATCAGGCCGACACCATCGACGTGCGCTACAACGAAGGCATCTTCGTGGGCTACCGCTTCGCCGACAAGGAACGCGTCGCTCCGCTCTTCCCCTTCGGGCACGGGCTGACGTACACCACCTTCGGCTACTCCAAGCCTACGGTGGACAAGGCCGTGATGACGGCCGACGGAACCCTCGACGTCAGCCTTACGGTAACCAACACCGGCAAGCGCGCGGGCGAGGAGGTGGTGCAGCTCTACATCAGCGACAAGAAGTCCTCCCTGCCGCGACCCGTCAAGGAGCTGAAAGGCTTCCGGAAGGTGCGACTGGCACCGGGCGAGAGCAAGGAGGTACGCTTCACCGTGGACCGGGAGGCGTTGAGCTACTTCGACGACCGCGCCCACCAATGGGTGGCCGAGCCGGGAGAGTTCGAGGCGCTGATAGGCGCGTCGGCCACCGACATACGCGGAAAAGTGAAGTTCTCGTTGCGCTAATGGGCGGGAAGTCGTATATTTGTTCCGCATAATCCCCCATTGTCATGAAAAGAAAAGAACGATATACCACTAATCCTCGCATATTGGGCTGTATGTTGGCCCTACTTATATTCCTGTCGTGCGTCGGCCTTCCCTGGGGGGAGGCTGGCGCACGCAACAGCTTCATCGTGAACTACGCCAAGCGGCAGACGGGGGCCGGGGCGCAGACATGGAGCATACGGGCTTACGATGCCGACTGGACCTACTTCGCCAACCAGAACGGCGTATTGCAATACAACGGCAACCAGTGGCGGGTGTTCCCGCTGCACAACGGCCAGAGCGTCCGCTCCGTGCTTCCCTCCCCGAAACATCGGCGGGTCTACGTGGGCGGCATCTCCGAGTTCGGCTACCTCACCCCGACGGGCAACGGCGAGCTGACGTACGTCTGCATGTCCGACTCCATCAAGGGGCAGGAGCGTTTCCTCGGCAACATCTGGGGCATACACGAGATGGACGGCGTGCTCTATTTCCAGGGCGACACCTATTTCCTGAAGTACGCCAACGGAGCATACGCCACCATCGACGTGGGGTGCAAGATCGACTGCTCCGACGTAGTGAACGGCGTGCTGCTGGCGGGCACCAACGAGGGGGTGAAAGTCCTCATCGGCAACCGTTTCCTCCCGCTCAACGGCACCGACTACCTCAACGACAAGCGCATCCGCGGCTTCATGCCCTCGGCAGAGGGCACGGTGGTGGTCACCTCCATCGGCCTCTTCGTCTGCGACGGCCATTCCTGCGTGCGCTATCCGCTCGGGCAGGGCGTGGAGGAATTCCTGACGCGCAACGAGGTGTTCTGTGCCGCCACCTTCGGCTCGTACGTCGCCTTGGGCACCATCCGCAAGGGAGTGGTGATTGTCGACACCGGCAGCGGCGAGGCGAGCTACTTCGACGAGGATACCGGACTGCTGAACAACACCGTCCTCTCGCTCTCGTTCGACGATAAGGGCAATGTATGGGTCGGCACCGACAATGGCATCGACTACATCTGCTACCGCTCGCCGTGGAGCGACCTGCATCCGGCCATGCAGTCGTATGGCACGGGCTACGACGCCTTACCCGGAGCACGTGTTCTTTACCTCGGCACCAACCGCGGACTATATACCCTTCCTTACCCGCCGGGCGGGAACGCGGCGGGGGAGCTGCGCCTCGTTCCCCACAGCAACGGACAGGTGTGGAGCCTGGCCCGCATCGGCGACCACCTCTTCTGCTTCCACGACCGGGGCGTCTTCCTCATCGAGGGCACCACGCTCCGACGCGTCGGCTCCATCGGCAGCGCGTGGACAGGACAGGCCGTATGTGGCGACCGCTACCCCGGCATCTACTTCGTGGGCGTGTACGACGGCCTATGCCTGCTCATCCGGAACGGCGACCGCTGGGAGAGCCGTCGGGTGGAGGGCATCTCGGATTCGTTCCGTTTCTTCAGGCAGGAGAGCGACCGTGTGCTGTGGATGACCGACCTTAGCCGCTGTTACCGGGTGGAACTGGACAGTGCCCTTACGCAAGTCGTCTCGCGACGGAGGTTCGACAGCCGGCAAGGACTCCCCGACGGGCGGGTGCGCATCTACAAGATCGACAACGAGGTCTGTTTCTCCACCGAGGAAGGCTTCTATCGCTACGATGCCGCCACCGACCGCATGATACCCGCCCCGCGGCTCAACACGCTGTTGGGGATAAAACGGTTCTATAGCGACCTTACCCAAGAAGGGGGAGAGCTGATTGGGCTGACCGATGCCGGGCTGGCCGTAGCCACGCCTGGCGACAGCGTGGCCCGCATGATTCTTTTCTCGAATCCCATACCCGAGCTGGTTCCCGATGCCGAGAAGGTGATCCGGCTGGATGCCTCCACGGTGGTGATGCCTTATTACGACGGTTTCGCCACCGTCGCCATACACGAGCGACAGCCAGCCTCCAACAAGGCCATGCACATCCTGTCCGTCTCCACCACCTATCCTCAGGATTCCTTGCTGTACGAGGCCAACTTCCTGGGGAAGAAGGTGACACCGCGGATAGCCTATCGCTACAACTCCATTCGCCTGGACTTTGGCCTCTTCGTCCCCGCGGACGACGAGCGGGTGACGTACCGCTACCGGCTGAACGGCAGCCCTTGGTCCGATGCCGGCCCTACCATGTCGAAGGAGTACAGCAACCTCACCGAAGGGCAGTATCAGTTCGAGGCGCAGGCGCTGTTTGTCGACGGGCGAGTCTCGTCGGATACCTTCGCGTTCCGCGTGCTTCCGCCTTGGTATCGCTCGGGTTACGCGTACCTCGTCTATGGGCTGCTGTTCATCATCATTTTCTGGATTCTCTATCGATGGGACGACTGCCGGGTGCGACGCAAGAAGATGCAAGTGGCCATGGAGAAAGACAAGGAGATCGAGAGGGTGGAGCTGGACAACGCCCGAAAAGAGCGACAGATCAGCCGGCTGAAAGAGGAGAAGCTCGAACGCGACCTGCAATACAAGAGCCAGGAGATGGCCAACCTCATGATCAACATGACGCAGAAGAACGAGATGCTCCAGGAGATCAAGGGCGACCTGCACAAACTATCGGCCGCCGTAAAGGCCGGCAACGAGAAGGAGGTGCGCCAACAATTGCTCATCGTGAGCAACAAGATCGATTCCAACACCAGCTCGGAGGAGATGCTCCGCCACATTGAGGAACAATTCAACATCGTGCACAACGACTTCATGACGCACCTGCAGGAACGACATCCCAGCCTATCGTTCAACGAGCGCATGATATGCGCCTACCTCAAGATGAACCTATCCACCAAAGACATCGCCCCCCTGCTCAACATTTCCGTCCGGGGCGTGGAAACCATGCGCTACCGCATCCGCAAGAAGCTGGGGCTGGAACGTGAAGACAATCTGACGGGCTACCTCGAGAGGTTGGGGAACGGAGAAATCGGGGGATAGCGCTTGTTTCGCGGCGGAGGTCCGCAGGCGGACGCACGGGCTGAGGGAGCGTGAGCGAGCGATTATTTGGCCAATGGTTTGTTTTTTTGTATTTTCGCGCCGTTTATGAGTAGAATCTTAGCCATAGATTATGGACGCAAGCGCACGGGCATAGCCGTGACCGATCCTTTGCAGCTCATCGCGGGAGGACTGACGACAGTGCCCACGCACGAACTGCCCGAATTCCTGGAACGCTACTTGCGGGCCGAGGAGGTGGAACGCGTGGTGGTGGGCCGTCCCAAGCAGATGAATTACCAGGATTCGGAAAATATGGCCCGCGTGGAGGCGTTCGTCCGCGCGCTGAAGAAACGCCACCCCGAGCTGCCGGTGGAATATGCCGACGAACGATTCACCTCCGTGCTGGCGCATCGCGCCATGCTGGAGGGGGGACTGAAGAAGAAAAGCCGCCAGGACAAAGCGTTGGTCGATGAAATCAGCGCCACCATCATCCTGCAAACATATTTGGAGAACAAACGTTTATTCAATAAGAAGGGAACAAGTTGAAAAAGGAAACAACTCGTGTCCCTCCCCCCTTACTAACTAAAAAAAGATAAAGAATGATATTACCTATTTATGTGTACGGACAACCTGTCCTAAGGAAAGTGGCTGAAGATATCACCCCCGATTATCCGGAGCTGAAGGAACTCATCGCCAATATGTTCGAGACGATGGAACACGCCGACGGCGTGGGATTGGCCGCTCCCCAAGTGGGGTTGCCTATACGCGTGGTAGTCATCACGCTCGATCCGTTGAGCGACGAGCTTCCCGAGTTCAAGGGGTTCAGGCGGGCTTACATCAACGCCCACATCATCGAGGTGGGAGGCGAGGAAGTAGGCATGGAGGAAGGTTGCCTGAGCATACCCGGCATACACGAGACGGTGAAGCGGGCCGACCGCATACGCGTGCGCTACATGGACCCGGACTTCGTGGAGCACGACGAAGTGGTGGAGGGCTACCTGGCCCGGGTGATGCAGCACGAGTTCGATCACCTGGATGGGAAGATGTTCATCGACTACCTGTCGCCCCTCCGCAAGCAGATGATACGGGGTAAACTGAACACCATGCTGAAGGGAAAAGCGCGCGGCTCGTATAAGATGAAGCAGGTGAAATAACAATAAAAAACGTTTATCGTACGGTGAACGTTAACAAAAAGCGTTATTTTTGCTTCGTTTACAAGCCTATATATAATAACGATGATAAAGAGAATACTCGTGTTCCTGTCGTTGCTGCCCGTGATAGCCTCTGCCCAGATCAACACGGACCGGGTGATGACTATTGCCCGAAACGCCCTGTATTTCGAGGATTACGTCCTTTCCATACAATATTTCAACCAAGTCATCAACGCCAAGCCATACCTTTACGAACCCTACTTCTTCAGGGCGATGGCCAAGCTCAACCTGGAGGATTTCCGGGGAGCGGAGCAAGATTGCGACGCCGCCATACAGCGCAATCCATTCGTGGTGGGCACATACCAAATCCGTGGAATAGCGCGCATCAGGCAGGAAAACTACGACGGAGCGGCCGAAGACTTCCGCACGGCATTGAAATACGCTCCCGAGAATTTGCCCCTTTGGCACAACCTCGCCTACTCGCGGATACTCAAGAAAGACTATGCCGCGGCCAGGGAAGACCTGCACGAGCTGCTCCGGATCGCCCCGCGCTACACCCAAGGCTATCTGATGAGGGGCGAAGTGAACATACAGGAGAAGGATACCGTGGCGGCCCTGGCCGACTTCAACAAGGCGCTCGAACTGGACAAGTACGATCCCGACGCATGGTCGTCGAGGGCCGTCCTAAGGCTGCAACAAGGACAGTACGCCGAATCGGAGGCCGACTTTGACCAAGCCATACGCCTGAGCGTGCGAAACGCCGGAAACTACATCAACCGAGCCTTGGCACGCTTCCACCAGAACAACTTGCGAGGAGCGATGAGGGACTACGACCAGGCGTTGGACATCGACCCCGGAAACTTCATCGGGCACTACAACCGAGGCTTGCTGAGGGCGAGGGTAGGCGACGACAACCGCGCTATCGAGGATTTCGACTTCGTGGTCAACATGGACCCGAACGACATGATGGCCGTCTTCAACCGGGGGATGCTGCGCGCGCAGACCGGCGATTACCGGGGAGCCGTGCAGGACTACACCACCGTGATCGACCAATATCCAAACTTCATCGTGGGATACAGCTATCGCTCGCAGGCCCGCCGGAAGATAGGCGACAACCGGGGAGCCGACGCCGACGAGCTGAAGGTGGTGAAGGCGCAGCTGGCGCAACGCGACGGCACCCGGAACAAGAACGTGGCGCAGGCCAACGACGACAAAAAGGAGAAAGCCGGCGAGAACGAAGACGAGAGCGGCGGAGAGACCCGCAAGAAATCCGACAAAAACATGAACAACTACCGGAAGATCGTGATCGCCGACGACGCGGAAGCCGGACAGCGGTACACGAGCGACTATCGCGGACGCGTACAGAACAAGAACGTCAACATCAGGTTGCAACCCATGTTCGCCCTTACCTATTACAGAAAGTTGAGCGAGGTACAAAACGCCGTGAACTTCCACAAGGAGATCGAGAACCTGAACAACTCCAAGGTATTGCCCCGCCGCCTCTACATCACCAACATGGAGACACCGCTCAGCGAGGAACAGGTGAGGTATCACTTCGCCCTGATCGACACGCACACCTCCGACATCGTGAACGACGAGACAAGCGCCCCAAAACGTTTCGCGCGCGCCATCGATTTCTATTTAGTGCAGGACTTCAACAACGCCATGTCCGACCTCACGCAGGCTATCCTGCTCGACGACGACTTCTTCCCCGCTTATTTCATGCGGGCGCTCATACGCTGCAAGCAGCTGGAGTACCTCAAGTCGGAGAGGATAGATGGCCTGACGAAGACCGAGGGCGAAGCCCAGAAAACGTTGCCCGCCGAGGTGACGGCCGTGGACTACGACATCGTGCGTAAAGACCTCGACAAGGTCATCGCGCTCGCCCCCGACTTCGTGTACGCCTACTACAACCGGGCCAACGTGGAAGCCATGCTGAAAGATTACAAGGGAGCCATTGTCGACTACGACGAGGCCATCAAGCTGACACCCGACTTCGCCGACGCGTATTACAACCGCGGGTTGGTACATATCTATTTGGGAAACAACAAGCTGGGCATCGCGGACCTCAGCAAGGCGGGCGAGCTGGGCGTGGTGACGGCCTACAACGCCATCAAACGCCTCACCGAGCAGGCGGGCGAATGACTTTTTCATCGTGAAATGTGGAAAACTAAAAAAGAAATAACTACTTTTGCGGGCAATTACGAAAATATAACATCATCAATCATGATCAAGATAACATTTCCCGATGGCTCCGTTCGTGAATACGAGAAAGGAGTGAACGGGTCGCAAATCGCCGAGAGCATCAGCCCCAGGCTGGCGCAAGAGGTATTGGCGTGCGGCGTGAACGGCGAGACTTACGACCTGACGCGCCCCATCAACGAAGACGCCAATTTCGTGCTCTACAAATGGGAAGACGAGGAAGGCAAGCATGCCTTTTGGCATACCAGCGCGCACTTGCTGGCCGAGGCGTTGCAGGAACTCTATCCGGGCATACAGTTTGGCATCGGGCCGGCCATCGAGAACGGGTTCTACTACGACGTAGATCCGGGCGACACGCAAATCAAGGAGAGCGACCTGCCCGCCATCGAGAAGAAGATGATGGAGCTGGCCGCCAAGAAAGAAGATCTGAAGCGCCGGAGCATCTCCAAGGCAGACGCCCTCGACATGTTCGGCCAGCGGGGAGAGACCTACAAGTGCGAGCTGATCTCCGAACTGGAGGACGGGCACATCACCACCTATACGCAAGGCGCGTTCACCGACCTCTGCCGCGGGCCGCACCTCATCTCCACGGCGCCCATCAAGGCCATCAAGCTGACCTCCGTGGCAGGAGCCTACTGGCGCGGGCACGAAGACCGGAAGATGCTCACCCGCATCTACGGCATCACCTTCCCCAAGAAGAAGATGCTCGACGAGTACCTCGTGCTGCTCGAGGAGGCCAAGAAGCGCGACCATCGCAAGATAGGCAAGGAGATGCACCTCTTCATGTTCTCGGATACCGTAGGCAAGGGATTGCCGATGTGGCTCCCAAAGGGTACGGCCCTGCGCCTGCGCCTGCAGGAATTCCTGCGCCGCATACAGTCGCGGTACGACTATCAGGAAGTCATCACGCCGCCCATAGGCAACAAGCTGCTCTACATCACCTCGGGACACTACGCCAAATATGGCAAGGACTCGTTCCAGCCCATCCACACGCCCGAGGAGGGAGAGGAGTATTTCCTCAAACCCATGAACTGTCCGCACCACTGCGAGATATACAAGAACAGCCCGCACTCGTACCGCGAGCTGCCGCTTCGCGTCGCCGAGTTCGGCACCGTGTGCCGCTACGAGCAGAGCGGGGAGCTGCACGGGCTGACCCGCGTGCGCAGCTTCACGCAGGACGACGCGCACATTTTCTGCCGTCCCGACCAGGTGAAGGACGAGTTCCTGCGCGTGATGGACATCATCTCTATCGTCTTCCGGTCCATGGATTTCCAGAACGTCGAGGCGCAGATCTCGCTCCGCGACAAGGTGGACCGCGAGAAGTACATCGGCAGCGACGAGAACTGGGAGAAGGCCGAGCAAGCCATCATCGAGGCGTGCGAGGAGAAGGGATTGCCCGCCAAGATAGAGTATGGTGAGGCCGCTTTCTACGGACCCAAGCTCGACTTCATGGTGAAGGACGCCATCGGACGGCGCTGGCAGCTGGGCACCATACAGGTGGACTACAACCTGCCCGAACGTTTCGACCTCGAATACATGGGCGCCGACAACCAGAAGCATCGCCCGGTCATGATCCACCGCGCGCCGTTCGGCTCCATGGAACGGTTCGTGGCCGTGCTCATCGAGCATACCGCCGGTAAGTTCCCCTTGTGGCTCACGCCCGACCAAGTGGTCATACTCCCCATCAGCGAGAAGTTCAACGCCTACGCCGAGGAGGTGAGAGCCTACCTGAAGGCGCGCGAGGTACGTGCCACCGTGGACGACCGCAACGAGAAGATCGGCCGCAAGATTCGCGACAACGAGCTGAAGCGCGTCCCCTACATGCTCATCGTGGGCGAGAAAGAGGCCGAGAACGGAGAAGTGTCCGTACGCAGGCAAGGCGAAGGGGATAAAGGTACCATGAAATACGAGGAATTTGAGAAGATTCTGACCGAAGAAGTGCTAAGTATGATAAATAAGTGGTAACTTTGCCGCCGTTTTAAAAAAGATAAGTATTTGAATAACAATAAAGGGATAAACAATAGGAAGCATACTCTTTTAATGAAGAATGACACTCTAAAAGGGCAGTACCGAATCAACGAACAGATTCGCGCCAAGGAAGTCCGTGTAGTGGGCGACGACGCCCAGTCGAAAGTGTACCCCATCTCCCAAGCCCTGAAAATGGCCGAAGAAAAAGAGATGGATTTAGTGGAGATTTCTCCTAACGCTCAACCCCCTGTTTGCCGTATTATTGATTACTCCAAGTTTCTTTATCAACTGAAAAAACGGCAGAAAGAGCAAAAGGCGAAGCAGGTGAAAGTCAACGTCAAGGAGATCCGGTTCGGACCCCAGACCGACGACCATGATTACAATTTTAAGCTGAAGCATGCCAAAGGATTCCTCGAGGATGGCGACAAGGTGAAGGCATACGTCTTCTTTAAGGGCCGCTCCATCCTGTTCAAGGAGCAAGGTGAGGTGCTGTTGCTACGCTTCGCCAACGACTTGGAGGAATATGCCAAGGTCGACCAGATGCCTGTGCTCGAGGGAAAGCGGATGACCATCCAGCTCTCGCCCAAGCGGAAAGACGCGCCCAAGAAGCCCGCCATGCCGAAACCGGCTACCGAAGGCAAAAAGCCCGAAGGCGACAAGGTGGCGGAAAATGCCGGCAACAGCAAGACTGAATGAATGCGTAGCGCGCCGGTATAGTGCGCTGCCATCTATATATATTTAACAATTTAAAAACAAGTAAAGATGCCAAAGATGAAGACTAACTCCGGTTCCAAAAAGAGGTTCACCCTTACCGGAACAGGTAAAATCAAGAGGAAGCACGCTTATCACAGTCACATCCTGACTAAGAAGACGAAAAAGAGAAAGAGGAACCTGTGCTACTCCACCCTCGTCGACACGACGAACGTGGCCCAAGTGAAGGAACTCTTGGCGATGAAGTAATCGGAAAGAAGAGCGTATTTCCCGAAAAAACGTATCATTAAAGTATTAACCGGACGCATTAGCTTGAAGTTCGTCGCGTGAAGCGATGGCGCTAACGTCCACAAAAAAAGAAAACTATGCCGAGATCAGTAAATCATGTTGCTTCAAGAGCAAGAAGGAAAAAGATTCTGAAACTTACCAGAGGCAACTTTGGTGCAAGAAAGAACGTATGGACCGTAGCCAAGAATACTTGGGAGAAAGGTTTGACGTACGCGTTCCGCGACCGCAGGAACAAGAAGCGCAACTTCCGCGCCCTGTGGATACAGCGTATCAACGCCGCCGCACGCCTGGAGGGAATGTCGTATTCCAAGTTGATGGGTGGCCTGCACAAGGCGGGCATCGAGATCAACCGCAAGGTGCTGGCCGACTTGGCCATGAACCATCCCGAGGCTTTCAAGGCCGTGGTCGCTAAAGCGAAGTGAGGCCGAGGCCAATGCTTTATATGTGATTGACAAGAAATGCCGGTGAGCGCTAAGCGCTTGCCGGCATTTCTTGTATCCGTCATTTAAACCAAGTTTAGTTGTATAAACAGCGCCGATTCGCTACCTTTGTTCCCGACATCAAACCAAAGCGAATCCGATGAAAGCGCTATATCCGTTTGTCCTATTCGGCCTTCTCCTGAATATGCTGCCTGCCCATGCCCAGGAGACGGTTTTCGGCAATCTCTCCACTGCCGACGGCCTGCCCCATACGTACGTCAACGCCCTCTACCAAGACGAGAACGACCGCGTCTGGATCGGCACGTTCAAGGGGCTTAGCTGCTACGACGGGAGCGGCGTGAGGCAATTCAAGACCTACGAGAACACCATCAACAGGAACAACTCGATGTACGTGAAAGCCATCTGCGGCAACGGCGACGGGAAGATGTTCGTGGCCTACGACAACATCGTGGCCCTATACGACATGGCCGCCGACACGTTCAGCACGATCGCGCGCATCCGCAAGATCAGCGACGCCTTCTACCGCGACAGCCTATACGTCTGCCAGGAGCACCGGATATGGACGTACGACGAGCGGAACGGGAGCTTCAGCCTCTTCTTCGCCTTCGCCGACCCCTCCATAGCCATCAACAAACTCTTCGTCGACACGTCGGCACGGCTGTGGGTAGGCACCACCGCCGGGCTGTATCGCCTCGACGCGCCCTACGATACGCCCATCCCGCTCATCGGGGGCAGCTCCATAACCAGCCTCTACCAGGACGGCGACGGCAACGTATGGGTGGGCAGCGACACCGACGGCATCTACGTCCTGCAGTCCGACGGCTTCCTGACGGAACGGTTCGCGAAGAGCGACGACGACGAGAATGGCCTCTCCTCCAACTTCGTGCGCGCCATCCTCGAAGACAACACCGGCTTCTTCTGGATCGGCACCTTTCTCGGCCTCGACCGCTTCGACCCCCAGACCGGACAGTTCGCCCATTACCGCGAGAGCGAGCACGCGGGAGGATTGTCCAACTCCTCCATCTGGAGCCTGATGAAAGATCGCCAGGGGACGCTCTGGGTGGGCACCTACCACGGCGGACTGAACTACTTCGACCCGCAAGGCGGCATATACACCCACTACCGCCCGTCGGCCGACGAGAGCCGCGGGCTAAGCTCGAAGGTGGTGGGACGCATCCTCTGCGACGAGGAGAACAACGTATGGATAGCCACCGAGGGAGGAGGGCTGAACGTCTACTCTCCAAAAACGGACAGCTACCGCCGCTATCCGTACGACGGACGTCGGGCCGGCACCGTGTCGGAGAGCAGCATCAAGGCCCTCTATTACGACGAGGCCCACAAGGAGATATGGGTCGGCACCCATCTGGGCGGCCTCGACAGGCTGGAGACCGGCACCGGCCGATTCACCTATTACCGGGCCACGGGCGATTCCGCCAGCCTGTCGAACGACATCGTGAAGGCGATCGTACCCTATCGCGACAGCCTCATCGTCGGGACGCACGGAGGTGTCGACATGCTCAGTCCCGCCACAGGAGAGTTCCGCCATATCCGGAGCGAGAAGCTGCCCGCGCAGCCGCAAATCGTGAACGACCTCTTCATCGCCCGCGATTCCACGCTCTGGATCTCCCTGGCCGGCCACGGCATATATTCCTACCGCTTCGACAGGCAAGACGTCGTACGCCAGTACTGTTACCAGAGCGACGACCCCAAAAGCGTGAGCGACAACTGGGTGAGCGACATCTACCAAGCCCGCGACGGGCTGCTATGGCTCGCCACCTACTACCACGGCGTGGACATCCTCGACCCGCGCGTGGGCGTGGTGGAGCGATACAATACGCTCAACAGCGACCTCATCAGCGACTGCGTCTACAACATCGTCGAATCGCCTTACAGCGGGACGCTCTACTTGGTCACCGACAGGGGACTCTCCAGCTTCGACCCGTCGAGGAAAGGCTTTCGCCGCTACCACACCCTGCCGCTCAAGACGCTCAACCAAAACGCCATCCACATCAAGCCCGACGGCGAGGTATTCCTCGGGGGCACCGACGGCATGGTCTCTTTCCACGAGGACGACCTGCTCGCCGACCACGCCGTGCGCTACAAGATACTGCCCTACGCCCTGAAGGTCGACGACAAGACCATCGGCGTAGGCGACGCCACGGGCATCCTCTCCGCATCCCTGCTCTACTCCCCGCGCCTGCGGTTCAAGTGCCGCCACTCCTTCGCCATCTATTTCTCCACCACCGACTACGCCTCCCACCAGGGCAACCAAGTGTCGTACCGCCTCGAGGGATTCTCCGACGCGTGGAGCCACACCGACGGCGAGAAGGTGATCCAGTACACCAACCTTCCACCCGGACACTACACCCTGCGCCTCGAGGCCCGCGACCCGGCGGGCGCCATGGCCGACAGCCGGTCGATCGACATCGACATCCTGCCGCCCTGGTACCGCACCAACACCGCCTACCTGCTCTACGCCCTCGCGCTCTTCGCCGCCCTCTTCTTCGGGATGAGGATTTACGACAACCGCGTCCGTCTGCAAGAGACCATCAAACTCGACGAGAAACGCATCCGCGACATCGAGGAACTCAACCAGTATAAGCTCGATTTCTTCGCCAACATCTCGCATGAGCTGAAAACGCCGCTCACCCTCATCAACATGCAAGTGGAGATGATGCTCAAGGGCAAGGAGGTCATCCCCCGCGTGGAACGCCGCCTCCACACCGTGCGCCAGGTGGTGAGGGAGATGCACGAGCTGATCGCCGAGCTGCTCGACTTCCGCAAGCAGGAGAAGAAGCAATTCCGGATACACGTCGGCCGGCACGACATCGTCGGCTTTGTCGAACAGGCCTACCTCACCCACAAGGAGTACGCCGCCTCGCAGCGCAAACCCTTCACCCTCGACAGTCCCGACGAGCCTGTCTATCTATGGTTCGACACCAAGCAGATGCGCAAGGTGATGAACAACATACTCTCCAACGCCTTCAAGTACACCGTCGCCGGACAATCCATCCGCGTCAGCGTCGACGACCGCACCGACGAGGTGGCCGTCACCATCGAAGACGGCGGGAAAGGCATCGACACCCGCGACATCGACCACGTGTTCGACAGCTTCTACCAAGCCAAGGACGCCCTCTCGGGCACCGGCATCGGGCTGGCCTTAGTCAAAAACATCATCGAGCTGCACGGCGGAAAGGTCTATCTCGAGAGCGAGAAGAACGTGAAGACCGCCCTCACCTTCGTCCTGCGAAAAGGAAAGGATCACTTCAGCGACGAGCAGCTCGTCGAGCGACAACCCGCCGACACGTCCACCGACATCCCGACATTGCCCGCGCTCCCCGAGGCCGACACCCCCACCTCGCCGCCCGGCACCGTCAAGATCCTGCTCGTGGAGGACAACAAGCCCCTGCTGCAAGCGCTCGGCGAGCTGTTCGCCCCGATATACGCCGTGTTCACCGCCAGCGACGGCGTGGAGGGTCTCGACGTAGCGACGCGCGAGCAGCCCGACATCATCGTGAGTGACGTGCTCATGCCCGAGATGTCGGGCATAGAGCTATGCCACCACCTGAAGAGCAACCTCGCCACCAGCCATATCCCCGTCGTCCTGCTCACCGCCCGCTCGGGCACCGAGCACACCATCGAGGGCTTGCGCGAGGGTGCCGACGACTACCTCACCAAACCCTTCGACGTGGACATCCTCGTCCACAAGTGCAACAACCTCGTCCGCAACCGGGCCAAGCTGCGCGAGGCGTTCGGCAAGCGGCCGCAGGAGCGGGCGGACATCCTCGCCACCAACAAGCTCGACAAAGCCTTCATGGACCAGGTGCTCGACATCGTGGAGCGTCACATCGCCGACCCCGACTTCAACGTCGACAGCCTCGCCAGGCAACTCGGCATCGCCCGCACCAACGTCTTCGCCAAGATCAAGGCCATCAGCGGACAGACGCCCAATCACTTCATCCTCACCCTCCGTCTTCAGAAAGCCGCCTTCCTGCTCCGGACCGAACCCGGACGAACCGTGGAGAACGTAGCCTGGAGCGTCGGCATCTCCTCCCTGAAGTATTTCAGGAAATGCTTCAAGCAGGCGTACGACGTCTCGCCCGCACAATACCGTTTGAACACCACAGAGGACACAGAGTTACACAGAGTTTTCAAGTGAGTGTCTTCGTTTTCTCCATGTGGACAAATATTACAAACTCTGTGCAACTCTGTGTCCTCTGTGGTGTCCCCCGCTAATCACTAATCACTACTCAAACATTTGGTGGATACCGACATTTCGGACGAAAACATTTGGTGGATACCGACATTTTAACCAAAAACATTTGGTGGGGATAAAGCCCGGACGTATATTTGTAACCAAAAACAGCAGGAATGGAAGCTCACGCAATCTATTTTAAACGAAAGATGTACGACACCATGCTGAGGTGGAAATCCGACCGCGATGGTGACACGGCCTTGCTGATACAAGGAGCGCGTCGCGTCGGTAAATCGACCATAGCGGAAGAATTTGCCCGGAACGAATACAAATCGTACATCCTGATCGACTTCTCGAAGGTGCCCGAGGAGGTGAACAATCTGTTCAACGATATTTCGGACTTGAACTACCTGTTCCTGCGATTGCAGTTTATCTACCAAACGCGATTGCACGAAAGAGAATCGGTCATCATATTCGATGAGGTGCAATTGCAACCGCTGGCCCGGCAGGCGATCAAGCATCTGGTGAAGGATCATCGCTACGACTACATCGAAACCGGGTCGTTGATATCCGTCCGTTCAAGAAGCCGCGACATCATGATTCCCAGCGAAGAGACCAAAGCGAACATGTACCCCATGGATTATGAAGAATTCCGATGGGCGCTCGGCGACACCGCCACTATTCCCCTCTTGCGCGTCGCTTTCGAGGAGAAGATGGCGTTGGGAGAGGCCGCGCATCGCAAGCTTATGCGAGATTTCCGCCTGTACATGCTGGTTGGCGGCATGCCGCAAGCCGTAGCGACATATCTGGAGACGAACAACCTTTCGGCTGTCGACCAGGCGAAGCGAGACATCATCGCCCTGTATGAGGAAGATTTCGGAAAGATCGACGATTCGGGAAGAGCCAAGGCGATGTACGACGCCATACCGGCGCAACTAAGCAGGAATACCCTACGCTACCAAGTGGGGAAAGCGATACCGGAAGAGAGAGTAGAACGGGTGATAAACATCGTCAAGGAGATGGAGGATTCCATGACCACCAACATCGCGTTCCATACGGACGACCCCAACGCCGGATTGGCCCTGACAAAAAACGAAGAATACTTCAAGATGTACGCGTCGGATACGGGTTTGTTCGTCACGCTCGCGTTCATGGATCGCGATTACACGGAGAACATCATCTACGCCAAGCTGCTCAACGACAAACTGAGCACCAACCTGGGATATGTTTACGAGAACGTGGTGGCGCAAATGCTAAGGGCAACCGGCAAAAACCTATTCTACCACACCATGCCCTATTCCGGTGGAAAGAAGTATTACGAGGTCGATTTCGTCATCGCGGACAGGCACAAGGTATCTCCCGTCGAGGTGAAATCCTCCGGGTACAAGTCGCACAAGTCATTGGACGAGTTCTGCCTCAAATTCTCCGACCGCGTCCTGAACAAGTACGTCATCTACACCAAAGACTTCAAGAGAGAGAACGGCGTCGACTACCTTCCGGTCTACATGACGATGTTTTTGTGAGTTACGGCACCTCGGTTGGCGATTTCCTCACGCAACCCGCACGGAACCCCCGCGGCGCCGCGGATCCCTCACGCAACCCGCACGGACATTTCGCGACGGAGCGAACCCCTCACGCGGCCGGCATGGACACTTAGCAGCGGCGCAAAAACCTCACGCGGCCGACATGGGCACTTAGCGACGGCGCGAACCCCTCACGCGGCCGACATGGACACTTCGCGACGGCGCGAAAACCTCATGCGGCCAGCATGGACACTTAGTGACGATGCAAGCCCCTCACGCGGCCGACATGGACTCTTAGCGGAGCGACGAACTCGTCGCCCCAAAAGGATAGGTCGCCACCCTCTATACCGTGTTCGAGATGGAAGGGGACCCTGCCAGCTATCTCCCTTGTTAACTCGTCTCCTGAAAGCCTCGTCAACTCAAAACATTGTCAACTCCTTTCCATGTACACACTCCTCCCTGACAGCGCAATGCCAACCTCTACCGCATAGCCTGCGAGGCCGCGTGCTACGAATGGGACAAGGAGCGTTTATGTCGTCCGCTTTGGGAGGAGCTGAAAGGAAACGATTTTACGTATGACGAACCCAGAAAGACCATAAGCAATGGATATAAGGAAGTTAGCCAAATAGGCAAGAAGAATATGCCACAACAAGGCGAACAGGAGAAACTGACAGAACTGACAAAACTGACAAAACTGCGCGCTATATGCCCCGAAAATGAAGAAAACGAGGAGGAGGCCTATTGGGAAGGCGGAGAATTGCGCAAGCATACCCCCTACTTCCCCGATTCGGTGTACAAGAATATGCCTATCTTGCTCGAGGAGGCCATCTCCGAGAACGGCCTGGCCACCCGCGTGCCCTTCTACACCTTCCGCGAGGAGCCACGCTGGAACGACAGCCTGTAGGCCGTCACCAAGCGCTACGCCCGCTCTGTGATGCACTTGGGCATGACGCTGACCCGTGCCCGGCAGGCCAAGCGGGGCGAGATAGCCTCAGGCGTCTACTGTGATGACTCCGATTTTAGCCGCTCCATCTACATCGTGCTCTGCTGCTACGAACACGTCCGCCTACTCATGTCGGTCGCACCCACGGGCACCACTTGGTACATCAAGGATATTAACATCATATACCTGTTCATCGACGACCTTCCCGAGCGTTTTACCACTGAGGAGGCCCTAAAAGCGGACGACATATACGGATATGGGTAGCGCAAGGTGATGCGCATGATAAAAAGCCTAATATGCTTGTAATAAGTAAGATAGAACATGGATTATACGAAAGTTGAAATAGGCGGAACATATAGTGCAGTTTTGTCAGTTTTGTCAGTTTCGTCAGTTTGCCTCGCACCAAGCGCCCCGCCTTCTCCCTCCCCAGAAAGCCCCTCTACATCGTCCATCATGTTTTACATTACATGGATATGTGAGCGGGAGTAGGGAGTAGTGATTAGTGGTTAGTGATTAGTGGGGGACACCACAGAGGACACAGAGTTACACAGAGTTTATAATATTTGTCCATCATGGAGAAAACGAAGACACTCACTTGAAAACTCTGTGTAACTCTGTGTCCTCTGTGGTGTCCCCCACTACTCACTAATCGTAGTACCGTATAATTCCCTCGTCGGTTATATACAAATAATCGCCAATCTTGTCTCTCTGCCTTTTGTCCTTGAGCCATACCTCGGCCAATGAGGTGCCATTCTCGCAGTTCAGGTACCACAATGCGGTGAGTGCGCTGACGTCGAGCTTAGTCAGCGCGGTGTTTTGGCAATAGAGCTTTTCCAGCTTCGTCAACTTGCCCAGGGTCAGCTCGGTGAGCGAGTTGTTGCCCCCGCTGTTCAGGGTCTTTAGTGACGCGAGGCCGCTGACGTCGAGCTTCTCCAGCGCGTCATTCTGGCAATTGAGCGTTGCCAGTATCGGCAACTGGCCCAGGGTCAGCTCGGTGAGCGATCTGTTGTCCTCACAGGACAGGAACGTCAATCGTGCGAGGCCGCTGGCGTCGAGCTTCTCCAGCGCGGTGTTCCAGCAACGGAGCGTTGCCAGTCTCGGCAACCGGCCCAAGGTCAGCTCGGTGAGCGAGCTGTTGTCCTCACAGTCCATCTCCCTCAATGCCGTCAGGCCACTGACGTCGAGCTTGGTGAGCGCGGTGTTTGAGCAATCGAGCGTCTCCAGTTCCGACAACTCACCGAGGATGAGTTCAGTCAGCGAGTTGTTCCCGCAGTACAGGGCCGTCAATCGTCCGAAAGCGCTGACGTCGAGCTTGGTGAGCGTGTTTCTCCAGCAATTCAGATAGGCCAGTTCCCGCGACTCGCCCAGGATGAGTTCGGTCAGCGAGGCGCTTCCGCAGCTCAGTCGCTCCAGTCGCGTGAGGGCGCTCACGTCGAGCTTTCCCAGCTTGTTATACCCGCAATTGAGCGTTTTCAGGTTCTCGAAGAATCCTATCCCCTCCAGGCTTTCGATCTTTCGGTTGTCGCATTGTAGTTCCGTCACCACCAGCGCCTCTTCCCGGCTTATCTTGTCCGCCTCGGCATGGGCGACGATTTCCAGCAGCCGCGCCTTGAAGTTCGCGTCGGGGATGGGGATGTCGGCGGGGTCGAGCACCGTCACGGTGGCGGTGGCTTGCGCGCCGCTGGAGGCGGTGGCGGTGATGGTGGCGGTGCCCGCGGCCTTCGGGGTGATGGCGCCGGTGGCGTCGACCTCGGCTACCGCCGCGTCGGAGCTGCTCCAGGCGAGGGTCTTGTCAGCGGCATCGTCGGGGGTGAGGGTGGCGGTGAGCGTGGCCGTCGCGTCTGTCCAGAGCGTCAGCTCGTCGGGGGCGAGGGCAACGGTGGCCACTTCCACGGGGTCGGAGGGAACCAGGGGAACTTCGGGATTGGATGGTAGTTCGTTCTTCTTGTCGTCCGAGCAGGACAACAGGAGAATGAGGGGCAGCAGCGCGATGGCTGCCGCGAATGTCCGCAAGTTTGTCTTCCTATTCATGATGTGTATCTTCTATTCATTACAAAAATCCGCGTGAACCTGTGTAATCTGTGGTGAACTCCCGCACTAATCACTCACGCAAGAATAAAATAATCTGTGCGAATCTGTGTAATCTGTGGTGAACTCCCGCCAGTCACTACAAAATTCCGCGCGACTCCGTGTCCTCTGTGGTGAGTTCCGCACTAATCACTCCTCCCCCAGTATTTCGCGTACGAAAGTTTTCGGCTGGTACTCCCGGTCGAAAAGTAGCGGATAGTCTGTCCGCCCGGGGAAAGGAAAGTCGTTGAGCCACGAATCGATGTCACTCACGCCCCAGACGGTGACGCGTGTCACCACGTCGGAATACTTCACGAAGAGGTCGAAGAACTGCTTCATGCGAGCGTTCCAGGCTTGTGACGCACTGTCGGGCATCTTTTCGGGATAGGGATCGAGTTCCTCGGGGGTGAGTGGTCGTCCGTCGCTGCCGGTGTCGGTAGTGGGCAGGGCGGTCATGTCCCATTCGGTGATCATCACCTTCACGCCAGCGTCGGCAAAGGCCTGTATGCTCTTCTCGAAGTTCTCCACCTTGGGGAAGTTCATGCTGACGTGCGCCTGCATGCCCACGGCGTCGATGCGCAGGCCGCGCGCCTTGAGCTGGCCGATGAGGCGCACCACGGCTTCGCGGCGCTTGGTGACGGCCATGTTGCCGTCGTTGTAATAGAGTTCGGCGTCGGGGTCGGCCTCGTGGGCGTACTGGAAGGCGAGGGGGATGAACTCCTCGCCGAGAATCTCGTAATAGGGGCTTTGGCGATAGGAGCCGTCCTCGAGGAAGGCTTCGTTGACCACGTCCCATCCCTTGACGCGGCCCCTATAGCGTCCCACGACGGTGGAGATGTGCTCCCTCATACGGGCTTTGAGCGCTTCGGGCGTGACAAGGTTGCCGTCCTTGTCACGCACCACCCAGTCGGGCAGTTGCTTGTGCCAGACGAGGCAATGGCCGATGACCGTCATGCCGTTCTGCTCGCCGTAGCGTACGAAGGCGTCGGACTCGTCGAACAGGTAACGTCCCTCGGCGGGATGCAGCATGGCGAACTTCATGGCGTAGCCGTGTGTGATGGCGTTGAAGTGTCGCTTCACGACGCGGTCAGAGGCTGGGTCGCGGCCGTTCACTATGGCGTTGTTGAGTGTCGTTCCGATGAGGAAATGGTGGCCGACGGCTTTTTTGAGCGTCGTCTCCTCCTCGTCGGGCATGGCCGGCGATAGTTCGTTGAGGCAAGCCACGATCATCATGGGGAGTAGCAGTAAAATATGTATCCGTTTCATCTTCTTGGTTTTATTCTTCATTACTATTTCTCAATTCTCAATTCTCAATTTTTAATTTCTTCCCACGTGTCCGTGCGGAAAGGGAACGCGGGCATTCCGAGGGTATTGGCCAGCGTGATGCCGCCCACGTAGTTGCGGAAAGCGTAGCGCACGGCCACGGGATTGGGAACCTCGTCGCTCCACACTTCCACCTTGTCGCTTCCCTTAACCAAGGCTTTGGCGGGATGGAAGATTTTGTCCTCGCCGGCGATCTCGAATCCGGTCACTTCCACTTCGCGGGGAACGAGACCGGTGTAGACGTTGCGGTTGAAGAGCACCGTCGCCTTGCCGCCGTCGTAGGTCACGCCGCGCATGGCCGGTCCGGTATGCGGCAAGCCTTTGGCGCCGTAGGTCTTCACCAAGGCCAGCGTGGCGAGACGTTGCCCCACGGCGTCCTTGCGCGGCGGATGGATGCAGAGCTCGTCGCCCACGTCGGCCGTGCCCACCATGCCCGAGGCGGGGATGAGCTTGAGCGCCTTGAACTGCGCCTCGCGGAAGAGCGCCGCCTTGGTGTCGTTGGAGTCGTCGTATTTGTAGGGGGCGATCTGGACGTAGTAGAACGGCATGTCGGCGTCGTCCCAGAGCGTGCGCCAGCGTTCCACCATCTCGCGCGTCTGCTCGGCGTAGCGCGCGTACTTGCTGCGGTTCGACTCGCCCTGGTACCACACGAATCCGCGGGCGGTGAAGTTCTTCACGGGCATGAGCATCACGTTGTAGAGGCGCCCCGTCTCGTTCATCCAAAGCTCGATGTTGGAGCCTCCCCAGCTGGTGCACACCAATCCGATGGGTACCGTGAGGCTCTCGGCGAGTTGTCGGGCGAAGTACCAGGCCGTGGCGCTACATTCGGGCGTGGTCTGCGGCGAGGGCACTTCCCATTGGCCGTCGAAGTCGTGTCGCGGCTCGTTGCCGTCGGTCCGCGGCACGGTGACGAAGCGTATGCGGTCGGCATAGCGGCCCGAGGTGATGATGCTCTCGAGCGCGCCCGTCACGGGCTGCCCGGTGTAGCCCTTCATGCGCATCTCCATGTTGGATTGCCCGGAGCAGATCCATACCTCGCCCACGAGCACGTTGTCGAGCGTCACGACCTCCTTGGTGCCGTCGTCGAAACTGATTTGGTGAGGCGTGTATCCGCCCGCGGGCGTGTCGACGGTAAGGAGCCAGTCGCCCCCGGCGCCGGGGGTGGCGTAGTACGTCTTTTTATCCCACGAGGTGGTGACGGCGACTCTCTTTCCCGTGGCGCGTCCCCATAGCTTGACGGCGCGCTGCTGTTGCAGCACCATGTTGTTGCCCATCATGGCGGGAAGTTCCACCTTGCCTTGCGCGGGCGGCGAGAGGAGGAGCGACGCGATGGCCGCTCCGATAAAGATCTTTTTTCTGTTGTTCATTCTATCCTTGCTTTTCATGTTATTTTCCTTTTCTCGCCAAGCCGGCGAAAGAGCTATTGTCGGTGTACGCCTTGATGGCGTAGCATCCGTCGGCGAGGCGCGATACGTCGGTCTTGTAGACAGAGTCGCCGGAGGGCTTGACCGTCGCCTTCTCCACCAGCCGTCCGTCGATGGTGTATATTTCCACGGTGAGCGGGCGCGATTCCTTGTCGAGCGTGATGGTGAGTTCCGAATCCGTCATGCCGAAGCGGTCGAAATCGGGGCCGACGCCCTGCGGTGCCGACCGCGGCCTGAAGAGCGGCATCTTGTCCAATCCGTTCCAGTTGGCGAGGTTGTTGGGCAGGGCGATTTGCGGGTCGGTGGTCGCGCCGATGTCCGTCGCTTTCTGCCAGTTCACTAATTTGTCGGCGAAGAAGATGTTTCCCTCGAGTTTCGTCCGCAGGCTCTTGTCCTTGGCCAGGGCGAAGGAAGCGTCGACCTCCTCGGACGCGAACCAATAGATGTTATTGATGTAGGAGACGTCGTTCGGACCTCCACCCCAGAAGGCGTGGAGCATGAGGTGGTGCGAGGGATAGTTCTTGTAGGGGGCGGTTGGCGCGGACAATCGTTCGTCCCGATAGATGATATTCTTCTCTATCCGCACGTGCGAGGCGTTGCCCGAGATGCGGATGCCATGGTGTCCGTTGTTGTAGAACACGTTCTGGCTCACCACGCTGTTGGTGTTGAAGATTCCTCCGTTGGCCGATCCGCCAGTGACCAGCATGTCGCCATACTCGTTGTGGTGCGCGTAGTTCCACCGAAAGAGGGCATCGCGGCTCTTGATATCGATGCCGAACGCCTCACCGTTGGTGTCGCCCTCGTTGTAGACGGTGTAGCGAACCTCGTTGAACTGCCACAGGGCGGCGTCGCAATTGTTCGTGAGGGCGGCGCAGCCGGAGAGCTGCATGGCGCAACGCTGGAAAACGTTGAACTCCACCACCGGCCGCACGGCTGTCCGGACGATGAGTGCCTCGCCCGCCGTGTCCTCGAAGTAGTTCCTGCGGATGACGACGCCTTGGCTGGGCCGCCAGCTGATGTCCTTCTCCGCCGTGCGATAGCCCCACGACGAATTGTTCATCGCCCCTATGCGTCCCACGCGCACGAAGCGGCAGTCCTCGAGCAAGTAGCCGTCGAGGTACGTCGGGATGTTGTTGCCGGTGATCTCCACGGCCAGCGCTGCGCTGCGCTTGGCGAAGACGTCGCCATCCTTCGCTCCGGAACTGGTGTTGCCCTTAATGTCGCGGAAGGTGACCCCGCTGATGGTGAGACCGCTCATCTTCCCCATGTCCTCGCCCTGGTAGTAGAGGCCGCGGCGAATCAGCGGGTTCTCATCGTCGGCGGTCTGCGTGATGGTGAGGTTCTCCACCCGCAGGAACGGCGTGTTGAAGAACATCAGCGTGAACGATTCCTTCCCCTCGGCGTCGAGCACGGGAGCCTCCCCGTTGCCATAAGCCCCGAAGAGGGTGACGCTGCTGTCGCCGTACGTAGAAAAGACGCGCGGGAAGAGGCTGCCCGCGAAGCGGCATCCCCGCTTGAACAGCACGCTGTCGCCCTGCGTGAACACCTCCGCCTCGACGCGCTTCAGCGATTTCCACGCCGAGGCGGGCGACAATCCGTCGGCCGTGTCGGAGCCACCGTCGGCGTCGACGTAGTAGGCCCGTTTCGTTAGTTTGAGCTTGCGCTTTCCCTCGGTCAGCGTCAGGATGGGCGGCCGCTTCTCGGGATTCTCTTTCGAGTGGAAGAATCCCTCCTCGGCATCTTTCTGCGCCAAGCGATCGATGAGCACGAAGGTAATGTCGTTCCGCTTCGACATGCGGGCGCGGTTCACCGCTTCGGTGACGTCGATCCGGCTGTACGCGGCGGTAGGCTTGAGTTCTATCGTCCCGACATACGCCCGCCGCAAGGGCTTGGCGTTGTAGGAACCCTTGAGGGAGCTGTCGGTCCACTCGCCGAAGGCGGTGAAGACATCGACCAGCTTGGCGTCCTTGCATTGTCCGTAAATCTCGAACGTCGCCTCCGTGAAGGAGGCCGGCTGACTCGAGAGGTCGAAGCGGACGTAAGCCTGGCGACTGAATTGCGCCTCCTGGGCGAAGCGGACACGTAGCGTGGCCTCGCTACCGAAGTTTTCCTTGGCGTTAGGGCCGCCGAGATATATGTATCCGTCGCTCGTGGGCGAGAGCTTGACTTGCGCTCCCGCGGGAATCGCGAGCCAAGAGAGTAGGCTGAATATAATCCAATATGTTCGCATAAAGAATGTTATTAGTGGTTAGTGGTTAGTGATTAGTGGATAGCGGGGGTTCACCACAGAGGACACAGAGTTCCACAGAGTTTATAATATTTGTCCATCATGGAGAAAACGAAGACACTCACTTGAAAACTCTGTGTAACTCTGTGTCCTCTGTGGTGTCCCCCACTAATCACTAATCACTAAATAGTTTGCCTGTAGGCGGATGTCTTCCGACGAGGCACCTATCATGACGTTGAAGTCGCCCGGCTCGACTGTCCAATGGCCGTCGGCGTTGAGCAACCGCATGTCGCGCGAGTGGATGGTGAAGCTCACCTCCTTCGTCTCGCCGGGGCGCAGCGATACGCGCTCGAAGCCCACCAGACGTTTCTCGTACGTGGTGACGCTGCTCAGCACGTCGCGCAGATAGACCTGCGCCACCTCCTCGCCGGCACGCTCGCCCGTGTTCGTCACGGTGCACGTCACGCGGAGGTCCTGCTTGTCGGTGATGACGGGGGCCGAGAGGCGGATGTCGGCGTACTCGAACGAGGTGTAGCTCAGTCCGTGGCCGAAGGGATAGAGCGCGCCGTTGACGCGCGACTGGTTGCCGCGCGTGCCCGGCTTGGTGTATCCGTCGGCCTGCGAGGAGGGCTTGGCGGGGAAGTTGAACGGCAGCTGTCCAACGCTCTTCGGGAAAGTCACCGTGAGTTTCCCCCCGGGATTGTAATCGCCGAAGAGCGCGTCGGCCACCGCCTCGCCGCCGAACGCGCCGGGATACCACGCCTCGAGGATGGCGGGCACGAAGCGGTCGGCCCAGTTGATGGTGAGCGGCCGTCCGTTGATGAGCACGAGCACCACCGGCTTGCCCGTGGCGTGGAGCGCCTTGAGCAGGTCGAGCTGCCGCGGCGGCAGCTCGAGGCTGGAGCGCGACTTGTTCTCGCCGCAGGTACGTTCGCCCCCGCCGAGAACGGCGACGACCACGTCCGAGCGACGCGCTTGCTCCACGGCCCGGTCAATATCCGCCTGTTCCGCGGGCGTGGCGGGATAGTCCACGATTTCCGAATCGGGCCAACGCTCGTCCACCAGCTCGCACCCCTTGGCGTAGAGCACCTCGGCCTTGCCGGCGGTTTTCCGGCGGATGCCTTCCAGCACGCTGGTCACGGCCACGGCTTGCGGGCCGTAGTGCAGCAGGGCGAACGACGTCTCGTCGGCGTTGGGGCCGCAGACGGCGATGGTCTTCACCTTCTCCTTGTCCAACGGCAGCAGGCCGTCGGCGTTCTTCAGGAGCACGAGCGCCTCGCGCGAGGCCCGCAGGGCGACGGCGTGATACGCCGGATTGTTGTCCACCACGCGGTCGGCCTCGGCCAGGGCGGTCTGGTAGGGCGTGTCGAACAGGCCGACGGTGAATTTCACGCGGAGGATGTCGCGTACACGGTCGTCGATGGTCCGCTCGCTAAGGGCGCCCTCGGCTACCAGCTCGCGCAAAGGCAGCACGAAGGAGTCGGGCGAGCGGAAGGTGCAACGCACGTTCAGCCCCGCCTCCACGGTCTGGCGCACGGCATCTTTCATGTCGGCCGCCACGTCGTGCTTGCTGTACAGGAACTCCACCGCCTCGCTGTCCGACACGACGTATCCGCGGAAGCCCATCTCGCCCCTCAGGCGGTCGGTGAGCCAGTAGCGGCTGCCCGCCACGGGAAAACCGTCGTAGTCGTTGTACGAGCACATCACGCCCAGTAATCCCCCCTCCTGGATAACCCGGCGGAAGGGATAGGCGTGTATCATCTCCAGCTCGCGGGGCGACATTTGCGGGTCGTTCCGCGCGTCGCCCTCGCGGGCGCCCTTGTTGTTGCTGTACGCCAGGAAATGCTTGGCGGTGGGGGCTACGTTGTATTTACGCATCCCTCTCACCATCTGCACGCCCAGCTCGGCGACGAGGAAGGGGCTTTCGCCATAAATCTCCTCGTAGCGTCCCCAGCGCTGGTCGCGTCCCACGTCGAGTATGGGGGCGTAGATGTTGGTGTAGCCCAGCAGGCGTCCCTCGTGCGCGGTGATCTCTCCGATCTGCCGCACCAGGTCGCGGTCCCAGGTATGCCCGATGGCGAGCTGCGTGGGGAAGCAGGTGGCGCGGTAACTCTCCACGCCCCTGATACCCTCGTTGGTGAAGTCGACGGGTATGCCCAGCCTCGTCTCCTCCACGAAGAAGCGTTGCACCTCGTTCAGTGCCCAGGCGTGCGCCGAGGCGGGCCAGACGTATGGGTTCTCCAGCGGCGGCGCGCCCCACTGCGTGAAGCTGTTGAGGTGCTCGTCGATGGCTCCCACGCCGTCTTTCCACAGGCGGTTCTTCCACTCGGGCGTGGGCAGGTCGTCTTCGAGTATGCGCTTGTAGCCGTAGAGGGTCACCATCTGGCAGGTCTTCTCGTCCATGGTCATCCGGGCGAGGAGGTCTTCCACACGGTCGTCGACGCTGGCGGCGGGATTCTCGTACACGTCCATCTTCCCGTTCTTGTTGAAGTCGATCCATCCTTTGTGGTAGATGGACTTCAGCTTGGGCTGGTACGTCTTCGGCCGCTCTTGCGCCGGGATTCCGGCGCAGAGCGCGACGGCGAGGCAGAGCGCGATATATCGGAATGTTCTCATTCGTATCTTTTTTGAGGGCATTGTTCTACTTTTCAATCTTTACCTTGATATAGAAGCGGGTTCCCGCATTGGCGGGGGCTTCGTCCAGCGGCTTCTCCAGCCCGTCGTAGGCAATGAGCACGCGCTTCATGACACCATCTATCTCCGTGGCGAAGAGCGCGACCGAACTGACGGGGTTGGCGAAACTACCCGTCGTGAGAGCCACCAGGCTTCCGTCCGTGGGCGCCTCCTCTCGCTGTATATCCTCGATGGTGGCATCGTCGAAATTAATCCGGGTGATTCCGGCCGCCGCCTTCAGGAATACCTCGCGCTTCACTTCCCAGTCGCGCGGGTTGTAGCCGTAGGCGGCGAATTTCTGCGAACTGATGGCGTTAGGAATGTTGACTACGCTGATTTGCGTCGTTGAGCTGTACGAAGCGAAGCCTACGTCGATGTATCCGGATAGCTCCCAAGCTTCGACGTAACCGAAAGCCTGCGCATGCGTGGCCGAGAACAGGGGCAGCAAGGCAGGGTCGTCGAATGGATAGGCACCCGAGCACGACACCAGCATCCGATGCATGGAGTAGCCCACATAGATGGGCAGGTCGCTGGAGACGACTTGCTTGCCGTTGGCGTCGCTGGCGCTCACCCGGACGAAAGCCAGCGTGGGCGTGGCCAGGATGGTGACGGTGGAGAGGTCGACGCTGGTCGCGTCCTCGATCTCGACGGGATATGCCGTCTCGTCGCCCCCGTTGTCGGTCACGATGATCCGCACGTCGGTGAGGGTGCCTTGCGAGGTCACCGTTCCAGCGAGGCTGAACGGCACGCCCAGCCCGAGGCCGTTGAGGTTGGCGGCCGTCGTCGTCAACGCTATGTCAGGCGCGGGCGCGAGCGCTATATAATTGATGTATAGCGTAGCCACCTTCTCCTTGATGTTGTCCGACGGGCCGGCGCCCACGGTAACCTTTATGGCCGTGATTCCCTCGGCGAACTGATACGCGAGGGCGTCGACCATATCCAGCGTGTACGACGTCTCGCCTTGCGTGAAGTAGATCACTTCCTCTCCACCGACGGGTACGGGGGTCTCAGCGCCGTTGATCACTTGCGACACCGCCACGTAGTTGAGTTCCTCCTCGCTCGTGACGGTGAACGCGAGCGGTGGCATGGGCGAGGTCTCGTGGTAGGTGATTTCCGTCAGCGCGGCATCGCCGTTGAAGACGATCACGGGCGCTGTCCGCAAGGGAATGATGTGGAAGGGCAGTTCTTTCTCCGACTTCTGGTTGCCGCGGTCGATGGCCACGACGCGGAAGCCCGTCATGTCCTCCGAGAAGGTGACGGAGGCCGAGATGGAGTAGCTGTTGGGATTGTCGAAGGAGGTGACGGCGTCGCCATACGCCTCCTCCGCCCCTCCGGCCTTGAGAATATACATATCGACCTCCTTCAGTCCCACCTCGGATTGTATCACCGAGACGACGAGCGGTCGGTCGGCCGTGTTGAAGTCGACCGATAGGTTATCTACCTGGAACAGGATCACGGGGGCGGGGCCGCCCATTCCTTCTTCCTTGTCATCGCACGACTGCAGAGCCAAGGCTCCGCCCAATGCCAGCGCGGAAAGCGATAAAGCTAAAAAATGATTTTTCTTCATGGGGTATATACTGCTTCACGGTCCAATACATGTATCACACCGTTTGTGGTTATTAAGTTGCTTGTTACGGCTACTACGCGCTGGCCGCTGCCCAGATTGTCGTTGACCAGCAAGCGCGAGTAGAGATAGACGTCGGTGGAACCGGCGATGCTGAGCGTCATCATCGCCCGTTGCGACCGCCACAGGGTGATGACGGGCGTGGGGTCGAACGTGAGCGTGCCCAGTCCGTGGTAATATCCATCGACGATATGGTAGAGCAAGGCATTGGTGACGGCCTCCGCGTCGAGGCTCTCTATGCCTCCGCCATTGGCGTATTTCGCCAGTATGCCTCCCGAACGGGTGAACGCCGTGTTGTCCCACAGTAGGTAGGTGTACGGCTTATCGCCCTGCGTGTAGAGTTCCTGCAATCCGCAGAGTTCTATGGTCTGCTTGAGCATGGAGAAGACATCCTGCCGCTGGACGATGTAATCCCAGGTGTCGACGTAGACGTGGTTGTCGGCACGTTGCGGCTCGTAGTCGTAGCTGCCTTGCATTCCGCAGCCGTACACGCAGAAGAGCAGTACGGGCAAGGCTAAAATGTATCTCATCATCTGTTGTCCTCCTTGATTATTGTTGATATCCCTCGTTTTGCGTGATCTTGCTGTTCTGTATCAGGTGGTCGCGGTGGATGGGGAACAGCAGCATCCACTCCTTGTCCATGCCGTTGATGGGTCCCATCACCTGTCGCCAGCGGTTCATCCTGACGAGGTCGAACCACCGCTTCCCCTCGCCGATGAACTCCCGCTGCCGCTCGTTGAGGATGGCGTCGGTGAGTTGCTCCTTGTCGGTGAAGTCCGACGGCAGGTATCCCGGCAAGCCGGTGCGGCGGCGGGTGCGATTCAGCTCGTTCACGGCATCGTCGGTCTTGTCCATCTGGTTCAGCGCCTCGGCGTAGAGCAGCGTCACGTCGGCGTAGCGATAGAGCACGAGGTCGTTGTCCGAGTACTCCGTAGGCTTGATGTTCGACGAAGGTTCCGGCTCGTAGATGTCGTCGGGCCAGAACTTGTAGCGGAAGCGGGTGCGGTCGGGGTACCAGCTCCAATTGAAGAGCCACTGCGTGCCGGGCACGTAGCGCTTGTCGACGTTGCCCTCGTGAAAGACCTCGGTGGTTTTGCAGACGCGGTCGGCCACGGTGGCTCGGGGCACGCCTCCGGCGAAGTTGTTGAATCCCTGGTGGTCGCCGTTCTCTAATTTGGCGTAGGTAAGCTTGAACAGCACTTCGGGCGAGGTGGTGCCCTCATAGAAGATGGCTCGCCAGCTCGTGGCGAAGTTGACACTGCTCACGGCGGGGTCGAGCCGCCAGCGGCTGGCGAAGAGGTTGAGCCGCTCCTCCTTGACGCGTATCACCGCCTCGTAGTTGTGCGTCCAGGCGTGCACGTCCATGAGCAGGGCGCAGATCAGCCCCGTGTTGGCTCTCGACATATCCACTTCGGTCGATGATCCGGGCTTGGGCATGAGCGAGTAGGCCAGCTCGAGGTCGGGCAGGATGATGTTCTCGAGGATGTACGTTTTGTCGGTGCGCGGACGGTAGTTGTCGGGGCTGTCCTTCGTCACCGGCTCGAGGAACACGGGCACGTCGCCCCATACGCGTACGCAGTAGAAGTAGGCCCATGCGCGCATGGTGTACGCCTCGGCGAGCAGCTTGTTCTTCGTCTCCGTGGTCATGGTGATGTCCGGGATGTGCGCGATGGCGTCGTTGGCGCGGCTGATGGTGACGTACAGGTTGGTCCAGTAGGCCGCCTGGTTATCATACTGTATGGTGTTGTTCATCAGCTCGCGTTGGTCGTCGCCGCCTCGGTCGAGCGGGATGAAGTTATCGCCGCGGAACTCCCCCCAGTTCCACAGTCCCGTGCCCAATGCCTTGGAGAATCCGTTGTAGATGGCGAGCACGCCCACCTCGGCGTCGTTCGGTGTCTTCCAGAACTTGTCCTGCGTGAGGTCGCTCACGGGTTCTTTCTCGAGGAAGTCGCCGCAGCCGCCCATCAGGATGGCGGCCAGCAGCGTCGCCGCTATATTTCTGTTTCTGTTCTTCATTTTGACTGGATGTTTTTTCTTCGTTATTGTTGTCGTCAGAAGGTCACGTTCACGCCAATGCCTCCCTCGCGTTTGCGGGGATAGCGGTTCTGGTCGATGCCGAAGTTGAGCGGGTCGGTGGAGCGGGTGTCGCGCGCCGTGGCGTCGATGTTGACCGTCTCGCTCGAGCTGCGGGTAGAGAACTCGGGGTCGTAGCCCTTGTAGCGGGTGAAGGTGAGCAGGTGGTTGCCGTAGACGTAGATGGAGGCTCGCTTGATGAATACCTTCCGGAGCAGCTTCTCGGGGAGCAGGTAGGTCAGGCGCGCGCTCCTCAGCTTGAGGTACGAACCGTCGGTGACGTAGAAGTCCGACGGTCCGAGGCGGTTGTTCTCCACGGGTATGGGGATGGGGTAGCGCGCGTTGTCGCCGGGGCGCGTCCACATGTCGTGGATGTAGTCGGGCGATGGCGTGGTGCCGTCCCAGGCGCCGCGGTTGCGGTTGGCCTCGGCGTAGTTGTAGATGTCGCCTCCCACGGAATAGGAGAAGCTGAGGTTGAGCGTGAACCGCTTGTAGCGGCTCGTGAGGCCGAATCCTCCGAAGAACTTGGGCTGCGCGTTGCCTATCTTCTGCTTGTCGCGCGAGTCGATCATCCAGTCGCCGTTCGTGTCGGCGAAGTTCACGTCGCCTCCCTTGAGTGGATTGCCGTCGGCGGCGATCTTCCGGTTGACGGGGCCGGTGTACTCCTTGAAGTCGAGCAGGTACTTTCCCCAGAACGCGCCGTCGACAATGACCGGGGTGAGCTGTCGCCCGTCGTCGGCGAAAGCGTTGGACTCGTCGTAGGGGAATATGCCAAGGTACCGGTATCCGTAGAAGTCGCCCAGCAAGCCGCCCTCTCGCACGTAGATGGCGTCGTCGGTGCCGCGGTAAAAGGGCGTGCCGTCGGCCAGCGTCTTGATCTTGCTGCGGTTGGAGGCGATGTTGCCGTTGAGCGTGAGCGAGAAGTCTTTCGTCCGCGTCACGCGGTAGTTGACGGAAAGCTCCACGCCCTGGTTGGTCATGGCGCCCACGTTCTTGCGTATGGTGGCGAATCCCGTCTCCTTGGGATATTGCACGGTGGCGAGCAGGGAGTTGGTGTTCTTTTGGTAAGCGTCGAACACGATCTGTAGCTTGCCACCGAGCAGCGAGAGGTCGAGGCCGGCGTTGTACTGCGTGGTCTTCTCCCATCCCAGGTCGTCGTAGGCGAGGTTGCTGGCGGCGATGCCTGCCTTGCCATTATAGATATAGTCGGGGCTGTAGAGTTGCCAGGAGTCGTAGTTGCCGATCTCCTGGTTGCCCGTGATGCCCCAGCTCAGGCGCAACTTGGCGTCGTTGACGAAGGGCTTGGTCCATTTCAGGAACTTCTCGTCGGAGAATCGCCATCCCGCCGAGGCGGAGGGAAACATGCCCCAACGACGGTCGGATCCGAAGCGCGACGAGCCGTCGTAGCGCAGGTTGAAGTTGAGCAAGTAGCGGCTCTTGTAGTTGTAGCTCGCCCGTCCGAAGATGGAGGCCAGCGAATTTTTGGCCAGCTTGGTGTACGTCAGCCTGTTGTCCATGTCGGAGGCGGCGTTGAGCGTGTACAGCTCGTCGGTGGTGTAGTCGTAGCCCACGAGCCGGATGTTCTCGCGGCCCTGCTCGAGGATGGTGTTGCCCACCATCACGTTAAGCTCGTGCTTGCCGCCAAACTTATTGCTGTAGCTCACGTAGTTCTCGCTGGCGTAGTCGTAGATCATCAGCGTGTAGTCGCGTCCGGTGGCGCGTTCGGTCCGTCCCAGCTGCGGGGTTGGGCGGTAGTACTGCTCGCGTATGTTCATGTAGTTGCCCTGCAGGCTGATGTTGGCCTTGATGTGCTTGCCGATGTTGAGGATGACGTACTGGTAGACCGAGGCGCGGTAGTTCTGCTTCTTCATGACGTCGGTCATGGCTACGGCGTAGGGGTTGCGCCGGTCGTTGAGGTTGGGCACGTAGGAGCCGTCGGGATTGATCACCGCCCAGTACGGCGGGCGTTGTAGCATCTGGTTGAGCACGCCGTCTTCGGATATGCCGTTGTTGTTGGAGTAGCTGAGGTTGATATTGCTGCCCACCGTCACCACTTTGCTCGCCTTGTACTCGGCGTTGACGCGCGCGGTGAAGCGGTTGTAGTCGGTGCCCACGATGATGCCCTTGTCCGACAGGTAGCCGAAACTGGCGTAATACTTGAAGCTCGACGAGCCTCCGCTGGCGCTGAGGTCGAGCTGGTTGCGCACGGCGGTGCGGAAGATGAGGTCCTGCAAGTCCGTGTCGCTGTTCATGAACGATGCCAGGGTGTCGACGATCTGGTAGCCGTACGCGCCGTCCGACAGGCGTCGGCGTTCCCTGTCGTACAGCTTCCGCTCGGCGGCGTTGGTCGATGGCATCTTCCGGCTATACTGGCTGTAGCTGCGCAGGTAGCTGATGGTGAAGCGCGGGTTGGTGGCGTCGCCCTTCTTCGTGGTGACGAGGATGACGCCGTTGGCCGAGCGCGAGCCGTAGATGGCCGCCGACGCGGCGTCTTTCAGCACCTCGATGGACTCGATGTCGGCGGCATTGATCGAACCGATCTCGTCGGTAGGGACGCCGTCCACCACGTAGAGCGGTTTCGATCCGCCCTCGAAGGTCGACGCTCCGCGTATCTTCACCTCCGCCTCGTCGCCGGGCGCTCCCGAACCGGTCACGACCTCCACGCCCGCCACCTCGCCCTGGAGGGCGTCGAAGATGCTGACGGGCGCCTTCTCCATGATCTTCTCGGCCTGTACGGAGACGATGGCGCCCGTGATGTCGCGCTTGCGCGTGGTTCCGTAGCCTATCACAACCACCTCGTCGAGCGCCTTCTCCTCGTCCTCGAGCATGACGTCGATTTTCCGTCGCTTGCCCACCGCGATCTCTTGCGTCTTGAATCCCATGAACGAGAACACCAACGTCCTGTCCCCGGCGGGGATGGTGATGGAGTAGTTGCCTTTCGTGTCGGTGACGGAGGCCGTGGCGGTTCCCTTCAGCACGACGGTGACGCCGACCAAGGATTCGGCCGTGCCTTTCTCGACGACGGTACCCGTCACCGTGATCTTCGACTCCTTCTGTTGCGCCCCGACCGTGAGGGGCAGCAGGAGCAGTGTTCCTGATAGCAGTAAGATTCCAACGAGACCAATGAGGCGCCCCATGACCTTACGCGTGATTCTACAAAGGTTATGCATATTCGCTCCGGTTTTAAAAGTGTACCCGCGAAGTTAGGGGCGGAAGAGCGATAGCGGGGGGAACAATCGTACATTTGTAGGGGTACGATCGTACACGTCTTTCTGTTTCCATCAATCTTTCGCGCAAATCCGCATGAGACGAAAAGCCCGGGCTTTTTTCTCCGCTCCCGAAATGTGATTACAAAAGCCCGGACTTTTCGTTCCTCGCGAATCCGTGGTTGAAATTTGTCGGCCTCGCGAAACCTCCATGCGGCGCGTGAGAACTTCGCGGCTCAGCGAAGATTCGCCCACGACGACGCCACCCTATTTTTGGCCATCAGTAGTTGGTTATCAATGCGCGCTACGTGATGGCGGGAAAAAAATGATGAAGTCAGGAAGAAGGAAGAAAAAAACTCCGAAATCTTACGCCAAGACAATGTCGGGAAGAAAAAATACCCGGTATATTTCGCCAAGACGGCAGCGGGAAGAAAAATACCCGGTATATTTCGCCAAGACGGCAGCGAGAAGAAAAATACCCGGTATATTGCGCCAAGACAATGTCGGGAAGAAAAAATGCCTGAACTATTCCGCCTTACAAAGATAATGTTTTTCGATTGCCCGTACAAGCAGAATCATGGTAAAGTTCAGCATAATCGCAGGTGAACTTTACCATGATTCGTATATCCGGCGTCGGGAGACGCGGCGCGTCACATCTCTACGAATGTGCGGGACATTCGATGGAGACGGTGTGGGGCTGTCCGTCGTCGGGGAGGGTGAGCTGGAGAACGCCCGGTTCCGCCTGCTTGGGACGCTTCACCTTGACGCCATCAACGAGTATCGTCTTCGGCTTGCGGTCGGTGTAGAGGCGGAAGATGAAATCGCGTGCCGACGGGGGCGTGTAACCTTGCCCTTGGCGGGCGCCGATGGTGAGCGTGTAACCCTTGGCGGTGGTGAGGCAACCGACGGGCGTGCGCAGGAACTCGTCGCGGAGATAGCCCAGGTCGGTGCCTTGGTCCTCGTAGAGCGTGAAGGTAGCCTCGTCGCCCTCGGTGGCGGGGAAAATCTCGAAGGTGACGGGGTAAGCGGAACGCTCGTCGGTGTAGTTCATTACCGGCATCAGGGGCACTATGCTGCCTTGGCGCACGAAGATGGGCGTGACGCTGAGCGGAGCGTCGACCGTGATCCAGTCGCCTCCCGCATGGGCGGTGCGCTTGTCGTTGTAGTCGATCCACGTTCCCTCGGGGAGGTAGAGGCGCTTGGCGCGCGCCCCCTTGGCCAGCACGGGCGCCACGAGCAGCTCGCTGCCGAACATGAACTGTCCGTCGGTCTCGAACGTCCGCTCGTCGGCAGGATATTCGAGGAAGAGGGGACGCATGAGGGGCAGACCCGTGTCGTGCGCTTCGCGGGCGTACGTATAGATGTAGGGCAGCAGGCGATACTTCCGCTCGATGGCCGCCTTGGCGTTTCGTTCGGCCTCGTCGCCGAAGAGCCAGGGTTCCACGGCGTTGTCGCCTTCGTGGTGTATGCGGCTCAAGGGGTTGAAAGCGCCGAGTTGCAGCCAGCGGGTGTATAGCTCGGCGGCGGCGGGATAGTCGCTGATGTCGCCGCAGTACCCCGAGATGTCGGTGGTGACGAAGGGGATGAGTCCCAATCCGGCGGAGAGGAGGACGGGCAGTTGGTTGGCCAGCTGTCCCCATCCCTCGAGCAGGTCGCTATTGCCGCTGTCGCCCGTCCATCCGAAGGTGTAGCGTTGCAGCCCGGCGAAGGCGGCCCGGGTCATCTGGAAGGGTCGCCGGTTGGGATTGCGCTTCATGAACTGCTCGGTCACCACCTTGTCCCATGTCAGTCCGTACACGTTGTGTATCTCGGCGTGCGTGCCAAGGTGATGGCGCATGGCGAGACGCTCGGTCTGCTCCTCGTTGCTCCAGGCCGGTTCGCCCATGTCGGTCCAGAATCCCGCCACGCCGTCGTCGAGCGGTTTCTGTTGGTAAGCGCCCCACCAGTCGGCCACGGCGGGCAGCGTGAAGTCCACCACGCCGCAGTTTCCTCCCCACGGCCACGGCATGTCGTAGCTCTTGCCGGTGAGGCTGTCTTTCACGAAGTATCCCAGGCTGTCGGCCTCCGCCCATTGCCGGCGGTTGCCTTGCGAGATGACGGGATCCTGCGACACGACGACCTTGAAGCCCATCGCCTTCAGCTTGTCCAGCATCTCACGGGGCTGGACATAGTTGCCCTTCCGCCACTCGAAATCCTGGAGGTGCTGCGTCCAGCCGATGTCCTGGTAGATGACGTCGCAGGGGATGCCCCGCCGGCGATACCCCTCGGCGATGTCGAGGCTCAGCCGCTCGCTGGTGAGCAGGCCGCGGCATTGCGCGAAGCCGAGCGCCCAGCGGGGTGGCATGATGGGCTGTCCGGTGAGGGCGGTGTATTGGCCGATAATCTCCTTGTAGTCGCGCCCGAAGATGAAGTAGTAGACCATGGCGCCGTCGGGGGCGGCGAAGCTATATCGGTCGGGGTGCGTGGCGCCGAAGTCGAAGGTGGTGCGGTAGGTGTTGTCGAGGAAGATGCCATAGCGGTAATTGCTCATGAAGAAGGGGATGCTCTTGTAGAGCGGATCCTCGTTGACGCTGTAGCAAGGCTTGTCGCTGTTCCACATGGCGTAGGTGGAGCCACGGCGGTCGAGCTTTCCGCTCTTCTCGCCCAGGCCGAAGATGTGCTCGTCGGCGCGCAGCGTCTTCCACTCCGTCTTGGCGCTGCCCTGGCTCAGGTGTCCCTGGTCGGCGTAGTCGCCAAAGACCAGCTTCTGGTACTTATCAAAGATTTGTAGGGAGAGCGGCGCCTTGTTGACACGTATGCGGAGCTTGGCCGTGTAGAACTCGTAGCACGAGGCTTGCTCGTCCACCCGGATGTCGCCCACGGGTTCAAGGTCCTCGTTGACGACGGCGAACGAAGGATTATCCCGCCGCGCCTGTCCGTCGGGAGCGTACCAGACGCGCACCACCGACGGGCTGCATAGATAGAGTTGCAGGATCGATTGGTCGTCGCACGCGAAGGTCACGCTCCGCCCTTCCTGTCGGAAGGAGAGGCAGTTTCCCGTCGTTTCGGAAGCGCATACGGGGAGCGCGCTGCCGACCGCGAGGGTCAGCAGCAAGGTAAATAAATATGTTCTCATACGTTATGCTATATCGTTGGTTCCTATTCGATTACAATCATGGTCCAGTAGCGCAGGAAAGGCAGGGTGAAGGTCAGCGTGCCCTCCTTCTGCTCGAACGCCAGCTCCTGCGAGGCTCCGGCGTGGAAGTCGGGCGTGGCCACCCAGACCTTCTTCACCGGGGTAGCCAGGGAGAGGCTGAGGGGGATGTTCGACAACAGTTGGGGGACAGGCATGGTGCCGTCCATGTCGCGCCAGCTCAGCTGGTCGGCGTCGCGGAAGTTGAGCAGGTGCATCACCGTCTTCCCGTCCACTTGGCGGGCGTAGCAGGTCACGGCCGACCGCTTGGGCGGCCAGGCGTTGATGTCGATCCGCTTGGTGGCGTCGGTACAGGTAGGCGCCACGCTGACCTCGGACGAGGTGTCCGTGCCGCGCAGCAGTTGCTGGTAGGCCGTGTGGAAGTCGTAGTAGCGCACGATAGCCGTGCGCAGCGCGCCGTTCATCGCCAGCGAGTTGTTGGGGAAATACTCCTTGCAGAGCATGTGGTCGCCCAACTCGAGGTGCGCCCCGCCGAGGGCGAACATCACGGCGTCGGTGAGCAGCACGCCCGGGGTGTTGAACTCGCCCGACGAGCGGTTGTAGTTCATGTAGGCGGCGAAGACGGTGCGCAGGGTGTGGCCGCTGTACTGGTCGTTGGCCTTGACGACGGTGTGCAGGTCGGCGAAAGCCGCCTCGCTGTCCCACAGCTCGTTGTAGAGGAAGTCCACCTTGCCCGTGCCGGCTATCTGCGAGGCACCGTAGCTGCTCACGGCGTTCATCACGAGCCGCTTGTCGGGATGCTTCCGTTTCATGGCGTCGATGAACGAGGCGTAGCCCTTGGGCAGGTTGACCTTGTTGCCGTTGTAGTCGTAGCGGTCGCCCCTGTTGCCCAGCTGGTCGATCTGGTAGCCGTCGAAGTCGATATTGGCGTACACGTCGTCGTTGCGTTGGGCGATGTACTGCTGCCACTCGGTGTTGGCGGGGTCGAGCAGGTAGATGTTGCTCTTCCATCCCGAGGGTAGGTTGTGCGAGTCCTTGTCGGTATGCCCGGTGCCCTTGAATATGTACCATTGCTCATTCACCCCGTCGGTGGCGGCGTCGCTCAGGGCGCCGAAGCAGAGGTTGTAGAACATCGCCTTCATGCCCCTCTGGTGCTGCGCGTCGATGTAGCCCTTCACCACGCGGGTGTAGATGTCGCGGTTGGCGATGTCCTTGTACACGTCGTCGAGCCTGTCGCGGGTTCCGCCCAGCGGCCAGTGGTGCTTGTTGTGCCAGTCCTGGAACTGCACGCCGTTGATGTGGCACCGGTTCAGGAAGTCCATCTCCTGGCCAATCACCTCGTCGGTCTTCGTCTGGTCGAAGGTCGCCACGAAGCCATAGCGGGGGAAGCGTGTCCAGTCGCTCGACACGTCGACGGCTATGGTGCCCAGCACCACCTCGGTGTTGGCGTCCTTCTCGCGATAGATGTCGACGAGGTATCCCGTGAAGTCGGCGGCAGGCGCCGTCCACGTCCAGCTGTCGGAAGTGGCGTCCTGTTCGGCCACCACGGCATCCAGGGTACGGTAGCGCACCTTGGCGCCGGCGGGCAGGGTGCCGGTGGCGACGAAGCGCACGGTCTCGCCCGGGCGGTAGCAGGCCTTGTCGGTGCTCAGGTCGACGGTGAGGTCCGAGGTGACGTTCACGACGTTGGTCACCTCGCCGTCCGCTCCGCCGCCCGTTCCGCCTCCGCCGCCGTTGCCGCCGCCGTTGCCGGGGTCGTCGCCCCCGCCGCACGCGATGAGCAGCGGCAGGAGCAACGAGAATAGGGAGTGATAAAAAATCTTCTTCATGACGGGATGCACGTTTTATTGTTTGGCGATGGTAACCGTCTCTTCCAGCTGGTTGAGCGTGATGGTGTAGGTCCCGGCGTCGGCGATCTTCCACTTCAGGTCGAGGTCGCCTATCGACGTGTCGAGGTACTGCGCCTTGAGCGCGTCGCTGGACTTGTCGATGAACAGCATCGGCTCGGTGGTTCCCGCGGGCGCTATGCCATTGGTGACGGGCATGAACCAGGCACCGTTCCAGTCGGACTGCTTGTCGGCGCTGAACTTCAGCTCACCGGCCTTGAGCGCGCCCGTCCAGGTGAAGGTGTAGGCATCGGAGCCGGCGGTCATGGGCGTGGCGTTGGCCAGGTCCCAACCCGCCGGGGCGGCGTCGCCCACGAGGTAAATCATGGGATAGGGAATGAATTCGCTCATGAGCATGCGCTCCTTGCCGTCGCGGGTGTCGAGGCAGATCTTGTACGCCTTCTCGCACTCCCCGTCTTGCAGGTACCATTTGTTGTCGGGGTCGAAGCCGGAGACGAAGCTCACCGAGGCGTCGGTGTACGGGGCGTTGGGCACGGTGGCCTTGAACATGTTCTCCCAGCTGCCGTTGGCGGTGCCAAACTTGAACTCGCCGCCCTTTCCCGTGGCGAAGAACTGGCCGTAGCGGAATAGGAAGGGGTCGAGCGCGTCGCGTGTCATCGGCGTGAAGCCCCATCCGTTGGGATTGCCCACGAAGTAGACCTGGTCGAAGCGCGGCTGTTCGCCTTCGGACTTCGCGATGGTGATCTCGCCCGTGAGGAGGTTGGCCGTCACGGTATAGGTGTACGCCTCGTCGATGGCGAACTTATCGTCGGGCTGGCTGTCGTCGGTGCGGAGCGTGAGCTTGCCGTCGGCTCCCTTGTTGTACGAGGGGAGGAAGGAGCCTTTGGTGGTGATGAGCTTGAACTCGCCCACGGCGAGGTTGCCCGTCCACGTGAAGAGTCCGTTGTCCTTGCGGGTCATCTCGGTGGCGTTGTCGGCATTCCATCCGTTGGGCGCGGCGTCACCGAGGAGGTAGAGCGTGGCAGTCACCGGCGTATAGGTGGTGATGTTGAGGGTCGCGGTGGCCGTCTGCGTCTCGTCCACGCCCGCCACTACGGCGGTGACGCGCGCTTCGAGCGCCAGCGTTCCCGAGCCGAAGTTCTCGCGCACCAGGTTGTTCAGCTGCTCGGTGGTCCATGTCCGCGAGTAGGTCTGCGTGGCGGCGTCGACCACCTTGTAGGGAGCCGCGAAGTTGGAACCGGCGTCGGCCAGCTCGAGGGTGTAGGCGATGCGGTTGCCCGTGCCGTAATTGGTGCCCGTGGTCCAGGAGAGCTGGAGGGCGTTGTCGGCATGTGCCGCCTCGTTGAGGGCGAGGTCGGTGGCATCGGCCGTGAGGGCGAGGGGCGTGAATCCCTTGTCGAGTTCCATATAGCCGTTGTCGGAGCAAGCCGCCAGGGCCATGATGCCGGCCGCGAGGGCCGCTATGTTGTACGTTCTCATATACTGAATGCGTTAAATGGATTAATAGCCCGGATTCTGCGTCATCAGGGGGTTGGCGTCCATCTCGGTCTGCGGGATGGGGAATATCAGGCGATTCTTGTTCACGTTGGTCTTCCCGATGGATTGCAGGAAGGAGAGGGCGTAGTCGCCTCCACCGACACGGATGAGGTCGAACCAGCGATGGCCCTCGAAGGCCAGCTCCATGCGGCGCTCGTGGATGATCTTCTCGCGCATGGCCTCTTGCGACAGGCCCGACACGGCGGGCAGGCCCGCACGCTGGCGCACGATGTTGAGGGGCGCGGCGGCCTGGGCGGGCTGTTCCATCTCGTTGAGCGCCTCAGCCTTCTTCAGCAAGACGTCGGCATAGCGGTAGACGACGAAGTTCTGGGCGCTGGTGTTGAACTCGGGCGAGACGGACTTCGGGACGAGGAACTTGCGCACGTTGTAGCCCGTGTTGGAGAAGTTGCTCTTGTACGCCTTGCCGTCGAAGTCGGGGCAGCCGGCGTAGAAGACGGTGAGGTCCTTGCGCAAGTCGCCCGCCTCGTACTGGGCGACGAACTCGTCGGTGGGTTGGTTCCACCCGTAGCTGCCGGCCACGAAGTCGGAGTTGCGCGGTCCCATGAAGCAAGAGAGCCACGACGACTGCGGGTTGTTGCCCCAGAAGTCGTACTCGGTATTGCCCGAGTATTGCACCTCGAAGAGCGACTCGGCGGTATTGTTCTTCGTGGCGTCGAAGTTGTCGACATACGGACAGGTGGCGAGGTCGTAGCCCAAGGCGGTGATCTGGTCGCACAGGCTCACCACGTCGGCGTAGTATTCCGTATGGCTGGGGGCCAGCGTGAGGTAGACGTCGGCCAGCATGGCCAGGGCGGCGTCCTTACAGGCCCGTCCCTTCTCGTCGTCGGGATAGTCGGACTTGGCGGGCAGCAGGTCGATGGCTTGCTTGCAGTCGGCGATGATCCGCTCGTACACCTCGTCGACGGTGGAGCGCGCTATGGCGGCCTCATCGCCGGGGTTGTAGGGTTCCAGCCGGAGGGGCACCCCGCCGTACAGGCGTACCAATATATAGTAGTAGTGCGCACGAAGGAAGTATCCCTCGCCCATGCAGCGCTCCTTCAGCGCGGGGGTGATGTTGGCGTTGGGGATGCTGCTGAGCAGGATGTTGCACTGCCCGATGCCCACCCACGGCGAGCGCCACATGTAGAGCGCCATGCCGTTGTCGCTCTGGGTGATGAAGTTGGAGGCTTGGATAGTCTCGAGGCCGTCGGTTCCTCCTCCGGCTCCCACGAGGCTGTTGCCCGCCACGATGTCGAGCGTCCAGATGCGCTGGTTGTACATGTTGGAGGATTGCAGGGTGCGGTAGCAGGCATTGGTGAGGGCTACGGCCACGTCGTCGGTCACGGTGGTGTTGGGGTCGACGGTGTCTTTGGGCGACTTCTCGAGGAAGTCGCTGCACGAGGCGAGCAGCAGGCAGGCCACCGCGCTATACATGAGGATTGTTATCTTTTTCATATCCGATAGTCGTTTAGAAGTTGAAATTCAAGCCCACGCTGAACGTGCGGGCGATGGGGTAGCGCGACTGGTCGATGCCGTTGACGCCCACCTCGGGGTCGAATCCCGAGTAGCCGGTGATGGTGGCTACGTTCTCGCACGACAGGTAGAGGCGCGCGTTCTCGATGAGCGCTTTCCGCAGCCATTGCTTGGGGAAGTTGTAGCCCAGGGTGATGTTCTTCACGCGCAGGTAGCTGCCGTTCTCCACGAAACGGTTGGAGACGCGGTTGTTCATGTTGGGGTCGCCGTACACGGCCCGGGGCACGACGTTGCCGGTGCCTTCGCCATGCCAGCGCGCCAGCACGTCGGTCGTCTGGTTGTAGGCGGCGGCCATGCCCATGTTGCTGATGTTGTTGGCGTTGTAAATCTTGTTTCCGGCCACGCCTTGCAGGTAGACGGACAGCTCGAAGCCGCACCAGGTGGCGGTGTTGGCCATGGAGAAGAGCCACGTGGGGTTGGGGTTGCCGATCACCGTACGGTCGTTGTCGTTGATGACGCCGTCGTTGTTGAGGTCGCGGAAGCGTATGTCGCCCGCCTCGGCGCCGGGCTGCACGGCGTGCTGGTTCACTTCCTGCGCGTTCTGGAACAGTCCGTCGGTGACGTATCCGTAGAAGACGTTGATGGGATAATCCTTGGCCAGCATGGTGACGTACGAATTGTTGATCTGGTTGATGTAATAGGGCACGCTGCTGTTGAGGCTCTGGATCTTGTTCTTGTTCCAGGTGGCGGTGAGGTTGGTCTCCCAGTTCCAGTCGCCGCCGGTGAGGTTGATGGTATGCAGGGTCATCTCCACGCCGTGGTTGCGCACCTTGCCGGCGTTGGCGTAGGTGGTCGAGGTGTCCTCGAATCCCGAGGTGATGGGTACGGAGGCTTTCACCAGCATGTCGCGGGTGTTCTTGATGTATCCGTCGATGGAGAACATCGCCCTGGAGTCGAACAAGGTGAGGTCCACGCCGATGTTGGCCTGCGCCACCTGTTCCCAGTGGATGTATGGGTTGGAGAGCGTTTGCGACACCAATGCCGTCTGCTCGTTGCCCGCCACGCCGAAGGGATAGACGCTGGTGATGTACGAGGCCAGGTAGCTGTAATTGCCCACGCTGGCCTGGCTACCGGTGACGCCGTAGCCGAGGCGCACCTTCAGGTCGTTGACGTAGGGGGTCTTGGGAAACCACTCCTCTTGCGAGGCGCGCCAGGCCAGCGACACCGACGGGAAGGTTCCCCAGCGGTTCTTGGGACCGAAGCGGCTGGAACCGTCGCGGCGGATGGTGGCGGTGAGCAGGTAGCGGTCGGCGTAGGAGTAGTTGAGGCGGGCCATGTACGACAGGAGCGCCCAGTCGGTGGGTACGCCGTCGATGCTGTACATCTTCTCGCCATTGCTCATGGCGTGCACGGAGTCGAACATAAAGACGTTCTTCTGCGCGCTGAGGTAGTCGGAGTTGTTCCACTGCGCCGACATGCCGCCCATGAAGCCGAAGCGATGCTTCTCGGCGAGGGTGTAGTCGAGCAGGAAGTAGTTGTCCCACAGGTAGGTGAGCGACTTGTTGTAGCTCCGGTAGTGCGTGCTCTCTTCCACGGGCGTGGGTTTCCAGGCGTATTTGGGCGTGAAGCTGTCGGTATCCCAGAACTTGGCGTCGAGGCCGAAGGTGCTCTTCAGCTTCAGCCACTTGGTGAAGCTCAGCTCGGCGGAGACGTTGCCCAGCAGGTTGTAGCCCTGGGTGCTGCTGGTGTTGAGCACGGTGGTGCCTATGGGGTTGCGTATGCTGCCGTACCACTCGGCGTTGCCTGTCGGTCCGCTCCAGGCGCCGTCGTCGTCCTTCACGGCGAAGACGGGCAGCGCCTTCATGGCGTCGCCGATGCTATAGCTTCCGGAGTTCTTGATGTCGGCACTGAAGGTGATGTTGTTGGTGAACTTCAGCCAGTCGAGCACTTGCGCGTCGCTGTTGGCCTGGAAGTTGAAGCGTCGGTAGGAGACGCTGCTCACGATACCTGTCTGGTTGAGGAATCCGCCCGACACGTAGTAATGCGATTTCTCGGTTCCGCCCGAGTAGCTCAGCGTGTAGTTCTGCATCACGCCCGTGCGCAGCAGCTCGTCGAGCCAGTCGGTGCCGGCGCCCAGCTCGTCGGGGTTGGCCCATTCGGGGTTTGGATTGTGTCCGGCGTTCACCATCATGTCGTTGCTCAAGGCGGCATATTGCGCGGCGTTGAGCAGCTTGGGCACGGCGGTGGCGTTCTGGAAGGCGACATTCGCGCCGACCGACAGCCTACCTTTCCCCTCGCCGCGCTTGGTGGTGATCATCACCACGCCATTGGCTCCCCGGGAGCCGTAGATGGCGGTGGCCGAGGCGTCCTTCAGCACGTCGAGCCTATCCACGTCGGCCATGTTGATCGAGGTGAGGCCGAGGTCGGTAGGCACGCCGTCGATGACAATCAGCGGATCGCTGTTGTTGATGGATCCTAAGCCGCGAATCTTGATCGACACGTTGTCGCCGGGCTTGCCGGCGTCGATGATCTGCACGCCCGAGATCTTGCCTTGTATCGCTTGTCCAAGATTGGCCACGGGCGTGTTGGCGATGCGCTTGCTACCCAAGGAGGCGACGGCTCCGGTGAGGTCGCTCTTCTTCATGGTGCCGTAGCCAACGACCACCACCTCGTCGAGCGTCTCGCTGGCCTCGGCCAGCGTCACCGCGAGGTTGGTCCGCCCGTTTACGGGAATCTCCTGAGTGACATATCCTATATAGGAGATCACCACTACGGCATTCGCCGGAACACTGAGCGAGAACTGGCCATCCAGGTTCGTTATGGTTCCGTTGGACGTGCCTTTTTGCACCACTCCGGCGCCGATGACGGCTTCGCCGGACTGGTCTGTCACTACACCTTGTAATGTGATTTGCTGCGCGAACGCGCACAGGGGGAGGAACAGCCCTATCAAGAGCGTCAGTATCCTCAGCTTCGTCGATCTTTGTCTTTTCTTCATAGCACAAAGAATTAAAATTAAGTTCAGAACTCCTGACCTGTCTACTCTAACTCATTGAAACATAATATTCTGTAATTTATATGCCGTAAACAGGAAAAGACGTATTTTTGCGGTGATATTCATTCCTTTAAGAAAGATATAGCCATGCAGACTCAATTAGCCCTATTTTCTTCTGACGTAAAACTTGTCAATGACACGCTAGGTTTTCGTGACGTTGATGGTTTTCGTTATTATCTTCACAACGGAAGCCCGATAGCTTGTCATCGGCTTGAGGATAGAAACAGTTATCGTTTTACCATAGGTAGCTTGTTATTCAATGGCTTGTGCACCCGTGTGGAATTAACCAAGGCCCTTGGCGAACATGCCAAAAACATAGAGCGTTACGAGAAGACGTATCGCGAAAAAGGCGCCGCTTGGTTCTTTCGCCGTAAAGAGACCCGTGGGCAATGTTACAAAGTAACCGATACGATGCTCACCGAGATTCAGCGGCGCTTAGATGCCGGCGAGAGTAAATATCGTATAGCCAGGGACTTGGGTATAAGCGAGGGTAGCGTCAGTTATCATCTAAAACACGGCAAGTTAAAAAAAAAGAGGTAATCCCATCCTCTGCCGGCGGGACTCTTCCTTACGAACGCGCACATGCCGATTTGGCGGCGGCCACCGAAGGCATGGGCATGGGTACCACTCGTACAGCCGAACGTGTTGACGCGGCTTTTGGTGTCACCCTGTGTCCTCCCGTCCATTTTGAACCAAGCCAAAGCGTCTGCCATGGCGGTGTGTTGCTATTGATGCCGTTTCTGGTAGATTGTGGTTTATTGAGCTATCGCAATCATTACGGCGAACGTAAAGGGTATTACAACGTGGACACGTTCTTTATTGCCATGTCTATCCTGTTTCTCTTGCGTATAAGGTCCATAGAGGCTTCCAAGCGTTTTGCCCCGGGAGAATTGGGCAAACTCATGGGATTGGACAGGATACCCGAAGTAAAGACGCTCCGGGAATTACGAAACGAGCTAACCGTACAGCGGCAATGTTCCCGATGGGGCGACGAACTCTCGGCTTTATGGATGGAGCGTACGGAAGACTCCCTGTACTATATCGACGGGCATGTGCAGGTATATCACGGTGAGTTGGCCTCCTTGGGCAAGAAACACGTAAGCCGTCAACGACTATGTCTACCCGGCATGATGGAATATTGGATCAATGGTACCGATGGACTGCCTTTCTTCTATGTGACCGCGGAAGTCAATGAAAAGATGATAGAGATGCTCGAATCCACCATTATTCCCAAACTGATAGCCCTCCATCCCGTGGACGCCCGGCGACAGGCCTTGTATGAGACAGATCCCGACTACCCGCTTTTTACCTTGGTTTTTGACCGCGAAGGCTACAGTCCGGCATTTTTCCAACGATTGTGGGAGAAGTACCGCATTGCCGTACTTACCTATCGGAAGAATGTCAAGGAGGAGTGGGATCCCCTCTTGTTCGAGGAAGCGCAAGTCCAGACCGAATTGGGCGCGTCCACCCTGCTATTGCACGAAGAACCCCTTGAGTCGGACGGCGTCCACCTGAGAGAGATTCGACGTTTGTGTCCGGGTGGACACCAGACATCCATCGTCTGCACTAATCGGAAAATGGGAATCGACATGATAGCCCTATTCATGTTCGGCAGGTGGATACAAGAAAATTTCTTCCGCTACATGCGACAGGATTATGGCATAGACAAGATCTTCTCTTATGGGATAGAAGAGATTAGTAAGGAGGTGATGGTAGTGAATCGGGAATACAGTAATGTGAACTACCGGATAAAGAAAGAACGCGAAAAACTAAGCCGAACAAGGGCTACGCTATACACCTGTAACGAATCCTTGGACAAAGAGCACACGGAAACCCAACTAAAAAAACTGATGAACCAGATACTGCTACACAAGGAAACAGAGAATCAATTGGTTGAGAACATTCGGGTGTTGCTATCCCAACGGGCAGGCATGTCGTATAAGGTGCCACTTGCCCAACTACCCCAAGAAGCCAGGTATAACAAACTGGATACGGAAAGCAAACACCTGAGGAATCTAATAGCAATGATATGCTACCACGCGGAAACGGCTTTAGCGGCCAAGTTACGTCCGCATTATGACAGAGCCGGCGAAGAGATACGGGCATTGGTCAAGACTATCATAAACCAACAGGCGGACATCATTCCTGATTACACCAATAACCTGTTACAGGTACGGATCTATCCGATGCCAAACATGAGGGCATACAAAGCAGCGCAAAATATCTTACCGCAGATAAACGACACTAAGACCTGTTTCCCTGGGACGAAACTGATCATGTACTTCGAAATCATGACAATTTGAGTTTACGGGAGGTCAGGAGTTCTGAGATTGTTCTCTGCATCGTATTCCTTACCGATGTACTTTCGGGGCTGCTTATCCGGGTTGTAGCTCTCAGCGAACGGGGTACCATACGGATAACCATGAAACAACTTTGCATTCTTCAATGAGCATAACTCTCCTCATCCTTTAGCTCGATATCGCTATTGTTATCCAAACGCAATCGATACCTTTTCTTTCCGTCCTTGAAGACCAATGACTTGTGCCCAATCTTTATAGGCTTATCCTTAAAGACCTGATAAGAGAAAAGCGAATCGATGATATTCACTTGCACGGACAAGGTGTCGCCAACCGATAAGTCCGGATAAATGGTCTCGGATCTGAGCTTGTTGAAGCAAGCTTTCCACCCATATCCATCTCCGGAAAAAGGCACTTTCTCAAGAATGAGCGCGAGGCTGTCCACTCGCTTTACGTATTTAAAAGAAAAAGATCCTCTTGATCGAAGTGTAGTCGCATACCTTAGATTAAGCACGGGCAAACTGGAATAATTACCGATTTCCTCATCTGGCATGTTGATGGCTATGTTGATTACGCTCGTGTCGGAGCTGTTCCCCGCATGTTTTTGGTATATTATGGGTACTTTATCTATTTGCCCGAGGCTCCTTAGGCATAGCTGCTTCCCATCGCGCCTCCAATACCCGGTGGCTTCTTTGTAGCATCCCCCGTAATACTCGTATCTAAACGTGGAGTCAGGATAAAAGCGTAACTCGTGTACGCCGCTTTTCGCGACATATTTTCCCACCAGGAATTCATGGCTACAACCATGGAGTATGTACATTGACGCAATGCACAAAATCGCTATGACTATCTTTTTCATCTTCATATTATTTTGATTTTCTCATAAACAATGCTATTGCTGCGTTACTCGTATCTTGAACAAGCACGTCAGCGAGTTTTTTTCAAGTGCAATCGATACTTTTTACCCTCATATCTAAAAACGAGTGACTTTCGTCCAATCTTCATAGGCTCATTCTTAAAAACTTGGTAGGAGAAAAGGGAATCTATGATATTCACTTGCACGTCCAAGGTATCGCCAATGGCCGCTTGTGGATAGATGGTCTCGGACAATACCCTCTGAAAACAAGCTCTAAGATCAAATCCACCTCCTGAAAAAGGAATCTTCGAGATCGCGAAAACAAGGCTGTCTATTCGCTCTTTATGCCCAAACGAGAAAGACCCCCTTGTTTTGGGGAAGTAAGGCTTCTCTTTGTTGAGTACAGGGAAGCAGACATAATTGCTGACCTCTTCCTTCGGCATGTTGACAGTGACATTCATCACGCTTACGCCAGGTTTGGTTCCCTCACGCTTCTGGTAAGTCACGGGAATCCTGTCCACCTGGCCCAAGCTGCTTACATATAACCGTTGTCCATCTTCCCTCCAGTTTCCGGTCGCTTCTTTATAGCAACCACCCGAAAACTCATAAGTGAAAGTAGAATCCGGACGAAAATGGAAATGGTGAATACCCCGCCTCGCGGCATATTTTCCGGGCAGGAATTCATAGCTACAGCCACTAAGCGAGCACGCTAATATGGCACAACATATCATTAATCTTATAGATTTCATCGTTCCTTCAATGATTTAACAAAACGTTTCACATTCTTCATACCTGGCTTCAAGGATTCTACATATACGAATTTTCCCTGCGAATCCCGTATGCCATATATCCAAGGATAATCAATACCTGAAAGCGACTTGGCTCCCCCAAAAATGGAAACAGGCATTGATGACTCATCAAATGAGTACTGACGCTGATACGCCTTGACTTCCCCATCCATCCTGGCTACAAGATTTTGGGGCCATCCCTGCTTCCATATATCGTAGCCATGCGAGGATTCATGGATCCCATTAGCGGCCGATCCATCCCCCACTATATCCATTGTGATCACCCCATCTTCATCAATGTACGTGTATCCCACATTGTTTTCCGCTTTCCCGTATGTGAAGACTTGTTCCTGGGTATTGCCCATTTCTTCCAGTTCAGCGATCCCTCCCTCCAGATTATTAATATTATCTTGCCTTTCATCAACTTTAGACTGTAGTTTTGATACGTTTTTGCCTTTGGCCTTTCGCTTTTCGATTTTTTTGTTTAGGCGTTCGACCTTTTTCTGCTCGGCATCCGCTTTCTTACGCAACTCTTTAGTAAGTTCCTTGGCATATTTAGCATCAGAATCATTTTTCCATTTACGTCCGTCAGGATCAAGCCTTTTTATGGGATTGCCACCGCAATAGGAATACGGACTTATCGAATAATAGAGTTCCGCCAGCGGATCCATCGTCGTGAACCGGGTGCCATCCATGAATCGAGCCTCGAAGTCATACCAGTCCAACCCGTTCTCCGTATCGTATTCCTTACCGATGTACTTTCGGGACTGTTT
>JAISIZ010000028.1 GCA_031261785.1 Mediterranea sp. (in: CFB group bacteria) | reverse complement strand
ACTCAGACCTGTCATCGCCTTAAAGCGTATGGGGCTTCTTTGCCAGTCGATATGTTTCATGCGGCAAAAGTAGTACATGCGCACGTGTATTACAAATTTAACTCAATATGATCTCTATTCATATTTCAGCAAGCAAACGCTTGCGGGCAGATTTACTTTGATTACTTTTGTAGCATATATCAATCGTACTTGGCAATATGAGAACAGTAAAAGTGGAGAATTTCGGCCCCATCAAGTCCGCCAACGTGGAGCTTGGGAATTTGACGATACTCATCGGTGCGCAGGCCACGGGAAAAAGCCTTTTCCTGGAGCTGCTCAAGCTGATGGCGGACAAGCGGCACATCGTCTCGACGCTAAAGAAGTACAACTACGTCATTGAGGGAAATCCCGCCAACCTGCTGAATCTGTATTTCGGTGAGGGAATGTCCGGGGCATGGACAGACGAGACGAAAGTCTTCATCGACAAACAGGAAGCGACAATCGAAACGAACCTACCAGAAGCGGAGAGCGAAAAGATATTCTACATCCCCGCACAACGAATACTCAGCATATCCGACGGCCGTCCGAAGAATTTCATGGAATTTGATCTTTCCACGCCTTATGTGCTCCGACATTTCAGCGAGACACTGCGCATGTTCATGCCACGCTTGGAACAACACATTCCCCTCGGACATAGCATCTTCCACGGAGGTACCGTGTACGTCGACACGCGGACGGGACAAAGAAAGATGCGCATGAAGATAGATGGCATGGACATTCCCTTCATGACGTGGAGTGCCGGGCAGAAGGAATCCACTCCGTTGCTGATGGGAATAGCCAATTTGTGGAATACTCCTCAAACGCCGATAGGAAAAGACACATACAAGTATGTCGTGGTCGAAGAACCCGAGATGGGATTGCATCCGCAAGCCATCAAGTTCGTACTATTCCAGCTCCTGGACTTGATCTATTTAGGCTATCAAATCATCCTATCGACTCATTCTCCCTCGTTCTTGGAGTTCGCATGGTCAATCCGGCGATTACAAGAATCCGAGGCGCCAATAGAGAAACGGCAGCAAGCCTTGGAGGAACTGTTTAGTGAAACAGAAAGCCCTCATAAACGGTTCATCGCGCAAACAATCTTGGGAAAGCAAATCAAGACGCACTACTTCAAGCATAAGGAAGACGGCAAAGTTTATTCCGAAGACATCTCCTCGCTCGACGTGTTCAACGACAACGTAGACATCTCCGAATGGGGCGGCCTCTCCGAGTTTGCCACCAAAACATCCGAACTCGTAAGCCGCTTCAGCAATGAGTGAGACGAAAACAGACAGTCGGCTCCCCAACCTGTTTCGGAAAGCCGTGGAAGCCACTCCCGACATCACGCGGGGATACCAAGAGGGACTTCAAGCATTGGGCAAAGGCAAGTCGAAAATACAAGCGACGGACACACGAAAGTTAAAAGGAAGCGTTGACATAGATTCGTGCACCGAGAAGCTCTATCCCGAAAGTTCTCGCTGGGATTACACCATTGGTCACGATCAATCCGTTTACTTCATCGAGATTCATCCCGCCAGCACAAGCGATGTCTCCACCATGCTAAAGAAGCTGGAGTGGTTGAAAGCTTGGTTGAAGGACAAAGCTCCCGAGCTGGAGAAGCTAAAAGCGAGAGAGAATCCTTATGTCTGGCTGGCATCGGGAAGAGTGAATATTCTATCCGGATCCAAATGGCAGCGCCAATTGGCACAAAAAGGCTTAGTTCCACCCCGAGAAAAGCTCAAGCTATAATCTGCGAATCCGCATGGAAATCGAACCTCCATGCGGATTCTTCATGCTCTCAAATCAGCTCGTAGCTGGCCATCTGTATGGGCAAATTGAGGTTGTGCAGCACCTTCTCGAGGAGGATTCCCTCGCGGTTGTCGTACTCGTAGCCGAAGGTGGCGCGGATGCCCTGGAGGATGAACTGCGCCGCACGGTCCAGCGCCACGGGCAGGCTGTCGCCCTGCATCAGCGATCCCGTGACGACGCTGGTGAACGTGTCGCCCGTGCCGGGATAGTGCGCCGGCAGGTAGGGGCAGGTGATCTTCCAGTAGCGGTTGCCTTGTCGGTTGTAGGCGTAGACGGAAGTCTTGTGCGGGTCCTCGAGCACGGGCACGCTGGTGATGATGACGATCTGCGGTCCGGCATCGGAGAGGCGTCGCAAGTAGCCTTTCAGCTCCTCGTCGGTATTGTCGGCCTTATAAGGCAGGTCGAGCAGGTAAAACAGCTCGGTGAGGTTGGGCGTTATCACGTCGGCCTTCCCCATCAGGGTACGCATCGCCGTCACCATATCCATGTCGAAGTTGCTGTACAGGCGGCTGTTGTCGCCCAGCACGGGGTCGACTACCACGAGGCTTTCGTCGTGGCGGAACTCGTCGATAAAATCGCCCACGATCCGTGTCTGCCGCGGCGAACCCAAGTATCCGGTGTAGATGGCGTCGAAACGTACGCCGAGCTTCCGCCATCCCTCGATGACGCGGGGCATCTCGTCCGTGAGGTCGAGAAAGGAGAAGCCGGGATACTGCGTGTGGTTGGACAGCACCGCCGTGGGGAGCGGACATACCTGGAAACCCATCGTGGAAAGGATGGGTATGACTACCGTCAGCGACACGCGCCCCATCCCCGAGAGGTCGTGCACGGCCGCTATCTTCTTTACTTTGTTGCTATACATTGCTGTGTCTTATTTAAAACGTGGTCATAGACTACCTTATATCTATCAATTTATGCGTCTGCAAACTCAGGCGCCAGCGCGGATCGCCCATCACCCGTTCCACCGTCTCGGCGATGTTCCCGCCCGAACAGGGCTGGAGGAAGAAATGCTTGGCTGGAAGCGAGGCGTAGGCATCGACATCCTGTCCCCGGTACACCACCTTCACCTCGTCCATGCGGCCGACACGCAGCTTGGTGCCCGCCTTGGGCGAGCAAGTCACCCAGTCGATAGCGGTGGGTACGGGATGGGTGCCGTTGGTCTCGATGGTGACGTACTTGCCGGCGGCGTGGAGGCGACGGATCAGCTCGTCGTCGATCTGGAGCGACGGCTCGCCACCCGTGAGGACAACGGTGCGGGCGGGATACTGGCCGACACGGTCGAGAATCTCGTCGTCGGTCATCATCGTCCCCTCCTCGTGGAGGGTATCGCAGAAGTCACACTCCAGGTTGCATCCCGAGAAGCGGACGAAGACGGCGGGCGTACCGGTGTAGTATCCCTCGCCTTGCAGGCTGTAGAATATCTCGTTAATCTTCCTCATAGATCGCCGTATTCCCGTCGGATTCGCGCACTTCGACCTTGAAGCACTGCGGGATTTGTCCGCACACCCAACGGGCGATGTTCTCGGCCGTGGGGTTGAAGGGCAGCACCTCGTTCAGGTTTTGGTGGTCGAGCTTCGTCTGTATGGTCTCCTTGACGTGCGTGAAATCCACGACCATGCCCGCCTCGTTGAGTTGGGCGGAGCGGCAATGGACGGTGATGAGCCAGTTGTGTCCGTGCAGGCGGGCACATTTGCTGGGATACGGGAGCTTGAGGCTGTGCGAGGCCGAGATCTCCATACGCTTGATTACTGTAAACATCCGCGGTTCTCCTCTTCTTTGTTTCAGTCGATCAGGGTGGCGTCTTCCACGTCATCCTCTTCCGGTCCGGGCACGGGTCGGGGCTTGCGACGGGCAAACTTGAACCAGTTGACCAGCTCGAACACGGCGTATACCAGCAGGCTGGCGCCGATGATGGTGAACGCCGTGGCAATGACTCCCCAAGGATTGAAGAGCGCCACGAGGCCGGCCACCAGGATGAGCGTGGGCACCACGTAATACGCCGCGGGGACGGGCATCCAACGACGGGCGGCCATGAGCGAGGCGATCTGTTGCACGCCGCCCAAGAGCAGGACGAACCCCAGCAGGTACACCAATATCTCGGCGAAGAAATCGGGCATCACCATGAGCCAGAGGCCGAGCAAAAGGCTACCGACCCCCTCGACGGGGAAACGGTGGGAGGGTTCGTCGGCCGGTGTCCCGGAGGGATTTTCCGTGGATTTCTGGCGAGTGAAATAGCCGATGAGCGACACCACGCCGGGCACGAAGAACGCTACGCCAAGCGTGATGACGATGTACGTGGCGGCCACCCCGGGCCAGAGCACCAGCACCAGTCCGATGACCAGCGCGAAAAGGATGCGGATAAGCGAGAATTTCATTGTTTCCATATCTTCAATGTCTTTTTTACCTATACAAACACGGTGCGAAAGTAAGTGTTTGCGAGAAGATATGAAAATTTATCGCCCTATTTCATCACTTTAGCCGCGTATTCCACCACTTCGCGGGCACGCTCCTCGTCGCCCTGCTTCACCAATTGGTGGACGAGGACGGAGAAGAGTCGGGTGTGGTAGGCCGCCGTGCGGCGGGTGGTCTCGTCGAGATAGAGTCCCTCGCGTTCCATGCCGCCGTAACGGTAGCGGCTCATCAGGTTGAGGTACAGCCGCTCGGTGTCCACGGCATGGCCGATCTCGGGATCCACGTCGCCCGAGGCTTCGTAATCGAACGGCGTGAAGCGGTAGGCCAGCCCCTCGAGCAGGAAGTAACGGCCGAAGTCGAGGCTGCTTGCCTCGTCACCCACGGTAGTGGCTATGTAGAGCGGACGTTCCCAGTCGCAATTGGCCAGCACCTCGAGCACGAGAAGATCGGCCTTGGTGAGCGCGCCCAATCCTCGCAGCGAGATGCTCATCTTGTCGGGCAGGGCGTCGAGCAGGGCTTGCCCTTCGAGCTTTCGCAATGGCGTGGGCAGCATGATGCCCGAACGGAGCAACGCTTGCTTGTCCACGCGTAGGTATATGGTGTCGGTGGGGATGACGCGCAACTCCTTGTCCCGTCCGAACACCCAATGGCTAAGGATGTTGCGGCTGTCGAACGGGTCGTCGCCGAAGTGGCGTGCCGCCTCCTCGGGGTGCTGCCGGTAGAAAGCTTCCACCTGCTCTTTCAGCTCGGGACGGATGGGCACATAGTCGTTGGTACCCTCCTCGTATTGGTCCGGTGTCCACGAGATGGGGAGCGCGGGCGCGTCGTAGAGGGGGCATTGCTGTTGGCGGATGTACCAGTCGGTCTGCGCGTAGCTCAGGTTGCAGACGCGGACATCGCGCCGCTCGCCCTCCGTGTCCTGGTTGTACCAGAGCGGGAAGGTGTCGTTGTCGCCGTTGCAGAAGATGATGGGATTCCCCTCGTCGGGAAGCGTCATGAGGTAGTTGCGCCCGAAGTCGCGACAGGTGTACCGATGGCTGCGGTCGTGGTCGTCCCACGTCTGCGAGGCCATCTGCAAGGGGATAAGGAGGCAGAGGAAGGGGAGAAGGCCATACGGGCCGCGTTCCTTCTTCTCCCCCCGCCGGCTTGACAACCGGGCAACTCCCCGGCTCACTCCCGCCACGCCCATCCCCACCCAGATGGCGAAGGCGTAGAACGATCCGGCGTAGGCGTAGTCGCGCTCGCGCGGCTGCATGGGCGGCTGGTTGAGGTAGAGTACGATGGCCAACCCCGTCATGAAGAAGAGGAGCAGCACGACGTTGAATTGCCGCCTCCCCGCCCGCCCCTGGCGCAGCTGCCACCAGATGCCGACAAGTCCCAGCAGCAGCGGCAGGCCGTAGAACACGTTGTGCCCCTTGTTCCCCTTCAGGGATTCGGGAAGGGAGGATTGGTCGCCCAGCCGCAGGTTGTCTATCCACGGGATACCCGTGATCCAGTTGCCCCGTGCGGCGTCGCCCATGCCTTGCAAGTCGTTCTGCCGCCCCACGAAGTTCCACAGGAAATAGCGCCAGTACATGTAGTTGAGTTGGTAGGAGACGAAGTAGGTCAGGTTCTCGCCCTCCGTAGGCACCGCGTTGGGCGAGCCACCCGACCAAGCGGCGTAGGCCCCCGCCAGACGCTCGCTCCACATACGCGGGAAGAGCATCCGCGGCGTGTAGCTGTACTCTGGGCGGTGGCGCACCAGCCGGTACTTGCCCGTCAGGCTGTCGGGGCTGTACACGGCGACGCCTCGCTCCACCTTCAGCCGGTAGTGGTCGCCCGCCTCCACGTACTCGGGCTGGGAGGCGTAGCTTCGGCCGTAGAGCAACGGCGCGCTCTCGTACTGCTCGCGGTTGAGGTAGCTCCGCAAGGCGAAGATGTTGTCGGGAGCGTCCTCATTGAGCGGCGGGTTGGCGGCCGAGCGGATGAGGATGACACCGTACGTGCCGTATCCCACGGTAAGCATGAAGAGGCAGCAGAACGCCACGCGCGCCCATCGCCGCCCACAGCGCCAGATGCCCACCGCCAGCGCCCCGAGGAAGAGCGCCACGAAGACGATCAGCCCAGTGTGGAACGGGAAGCCCAGCACGTTAATGAACAGCAGTTCGAACCATCCGCCCACCATAGTCATGCCCGGCATGTAGACAAAGTTGATACCGACGACAATCAGCCCCGACAAGGCGACGGCACCCAACGCCTTGACGGCGGAGAGCGACGGGTACTTGCGGTAGAAGAAGACCAGTGTGATGGCGGGGATGCACAGCAGGTTGAGCAGATGCACGCCGAGCGAAAGCCCGATGATGTAGGCGATGAGCACGAGCCAGCGGTCGCCCGTCACCTGGTCGGCCTCGTCGCGCCAGCGCAGGATGAGCCAGAACACCAGGGCGGTGAGGAACGAGGAGAAAGCGTACACCTCGCCCTCGACCGCGCTGAACCAGAAGGTGTCGCTGAACGTGTAGACCAGTGCCCCCACACCGCCCGAGAGGAGCACCACGGCGGCGTCGGGCACCGAGAGCGTCCCGCCGCTACGCGCGGCGACCAACGGACGCGCCAACCGGGTGACACTCCAGAAGAGGAACAGGATACAGCCCGCGCTCAGCAGGGCGTTGAGAAGGTTCACCATCAGCGCCACCCGCGAGGCATCGGGAGCGAAGAGCGTGAAGAAGTTACCCAGCAACATGTAGAAAGGCGCGCCGGGCGGATGCCCCACCTGTAGTTTCTCCGCGCAGGAGATAAACTCCGGGCAATCCCAGAAACTCGCCGTAGGCTCCACGGTGCTGACATACACCGAAGCCGCTATCAGGAAGACGAGCCAGCCGCAACCGTCGTTCCATCGCTTGAAAGTCGAATCATTCATATCCGTGTTTACGTAACTTTTTCCGGGGACAAAGTTACGCTTTTGCCGGCCATAAACGGGCATACAGGCGCGGACGGACGCGGACGGGACAAATCGCTAACAAGCTGATTTACAAGAAATACATCAGGCCGACGACGGACAATGCCGGACTTACAGCGCTTTCACCACCTCTTCCAGCGACTCCTTGGCTCCAGCCTCCAGGGTCAGCTTCTCCGTCTTTATCCGCGAGATGCGCCGGGTCAACGTCTCGGGCGTGAGCTTCAGCAACCCCGAGAAGCAAGCCGGCTGAACCCCCTCGCGCAAGAAAGCGCACACCCGCACGTCCTCCTCCGAGAGCTTAGGGCCGAGCGCCTTCAGCTTGCTGACGAAACCAAACAGCGATTCCTGCAGACGCAGCAACTCGTTCCAGTCGTTCTCCGTGAACGTCGGCTGCTTGCCCGGCGCTAACGCGTCCGGCTCCTTGAATCGCCGCACCTTGGCCACCACCGCCGACTGCTCGTACACCTGCGACTGCAACGACTGGTATTTCTCCTGCAAGTGGTCGCACCGCAAGGCCAGCAACCGCAAACGGGCACGTTGCCCGCGCCGCCACAGCGTGCCGAGCAGCACGAACAGCAACGCCACGCCAAGCATACCCGACGACATCAGCATCGTCCGTTCCTGGCTACGGCTGGCGTCGAGCAACAACAGGTTGGCGTACGCCTTGCGCTCCATCTTCAACGCTTCGTCGAAGTTGTCGCGCTTCTGGTAGTAAAGGCTGCAACGGCGGCAAGCCTTCACCGCCAGCTCATAGTCCTCCGCGCGCGTGGCCAAGGCGATGGCCTGCTTGAAGTATTCCTCGGCAACGTCGTGAGCCTCCGTCCGCTCGCTCGCCAGGCAAGCCTGATAGTAGCGATACTCAGCCCGCTGGCGCTCGTCCATCCGCCCGTCGCGGATACTCTCGAGGATGATGGACGCCGTATCGGGATCCTGCGCGATGACTTGCGCGGCTTTGTCAAGCCCTTGCTTCACGCTCGCTCCTTCCGGATGGCAGGCCAAGAGCGAAAGCACGAACAGATAGGGTAGAATGCGAAGATTGTTCATTGTCATAGCTTAATATATGCGGCAAATATAGGGCTTTTCGATGATATACCGTCTGATTTCGGTGAATTTTAGAGAGAACGAGAAGCCCGGACTTTTGTAATCACGTTCCGGGAATGGAGAAAAAAGCCCGGGCTTTTGTAATCAGATTTCGGGAATGAAGAAAAAAGCCCGGACTTCTCGTCTCATGCGGATTTGCATAAAGATTTCCAATATCATACAATCCTTTTTCGGAGACTTCCCAGATGAGTTCACCACCGTACGAGCTATCGATATAGGCGAAGCTCACTGTTTGAGTAAACGCAAGGCTGAACGGCCGCTAAACGTAATTAATATATTTAAAATCAATGAGCTGAATCGATGGGCCTACGAAAACGTGAAAAATGAACCGCTATATGGCGGAAGTGGCGGAAGTGGCGGTTCGCCGCGACGAAAGCCCTTCGTGGAATAGCCATAGAGCATGTAAAAATCACGGCCGTGACTTGAGAAAAAGACGGCCGTGATTCTTACAAAGACGGCCGTGAACGGGACGGATGACGGCCATGAACTGTTCAGGAGACGGCCGTGATGACTTGACACAAAGTGGGCCAGGACATCACTGCCCCGGCCCACCACTACAATATTGAATCTATAATAAGAGAGAGAAAAAAGGTCGGTGATTAATTGGACTTCTTGACGCAACGGATGGAGTAAGCTTCAGCTTTAGAATCGCCAGAATTGTGCTCAAGATATGCTCGACGGCTATCAAAGTATAGCGAAGTGCCATAATATTGGTCGTACTCAATATTGCTCCAATACCCCGATGCTCCTCCACTGCTGCCCCAAGTTGTCATGATTGCTGTCGCTGGAAACTGAACTGTTTCGCCCGTAGAAGTCACAAGTCGAACTACTTGGTTGGTGTATGGGATAGGTACAGGTCCATCCTGATACGTCGTTGTATCGAAGTGATCCCAACTCCACGTCTCATTGGCGCCAGGTGAATACCATCCTATCGTTGGCACCACAGTGGACAAATCTTGGTAAGTATGGAGGGGGCCATGCATATTGAATTCCTTTGGGTTGGGGATACGCCATAGGCCATTGGTGATGTAGGCACAAATATCGCCATGCCAATTGTAGATGTCATTCTCGATTACGGCTCCTTCTATTGCCTGACCGTCCGTTGGAATCATACCATCAACAAGGTAATTTGATGGTATATACGAGATTGAAGACCAGAGACCACTGGCTGATAATTGCTCTTGTTGATACGCTCCGTATGCTTGAGTACTCGGAACATACACTCTTCTTGATGCTTTTGAGATACCTATCAAAGACCCCCATTTGAAGAACAATCCTGGTATGAGACCACTCTCGTATGTCGTCTCGTCACCATCATGATCTTGAGGAGTTTCATCGAACGTCAGCGTCGTGCCGTTCCAATAGATGTTCGACGCCGCCCATTGGATCCTTTTCGTCACGTTGCTCGTCACGGTGTAGCTACATCCGGGTTTGAAAATCATGTTCTGCCCCTCACCGTAGAGGATGGGCAGCTCCACATTGGTTACCACCTTGTCACCCGCAGGATTCTTGATGGTCATGCTGTTGATGTAGATCTGCGCGGACTGGTTGGCGCCTGCGGCGGACGAATAGGTGGGGAAGGGGATGAAGGTGGTGGAATCCTCGAACGAGGTGATTGGCTCGGCGTCGTTATGCGTGTGCTGGAAGAAGCTGCCCGCCGGCAGCTCGGCCGCCGCGTATCCGGACCAGGGATAGGTGCTCTGGTCGGTCGACCCGGTGAACGCCGCCCCATTGGCGACATTGGCCAGGCGCGTCCACGCCTTCTGGTACTTCTTGTAGAATCCGGCGTCGAGGTCGCCGACGTATTCGTGGTACACGTTGGGGTTCACGTTCAGCACCCACTTGAGTTGGGCGAAGGCGCGCTTGAAGTGGATGGGCATGGCCGTCACCGTCCCCGTGGGCGGATAATTGGCGAGGCGCGACACGACGTAGTCCGCGGGGATGCTGTCCGTGTTGGTCTTCATCACCATCGGCAGGTGGTGGGTCTCGTCGCCGTCGGTCCAGTTGCGGAGCGTGGCGCCGGGGGGCAGGGCGTAGTAGTGCCGGTTGGTGGTGGTGGCTTCGCCCGTCCAGGCGATGAAGTCTTCGGGCTTGA
>JAISIZ010000027.1 GCA_031261785.1 Mediterranea sp. (in: CFB group bacteria) | reverse complement strand
CGCGCGGTAGGTGTCGCTTAGGCAGAGGTTCATCACTTCGAGAAAAGTCTTCGTCTCGGGGCGGCGGCTGTGCACGTTCGCGAACAGGGAGACGGTGATTTGGTCTAAAGGTTTCATGTGTATGGTGTTTTGGGGATTAAGAAATAGGGGTATCTCCGTCGTGGCCGTCGCCGCGGGCGGTACGTTCGGGTGGTGTGGCCTTGGCCAGTTTCCTGGCCTTGCTTTCCTCCACCCTCCTGAGGGCGCGTAGGATGAGCGCCCGCCTGAAGGCGGGGTTCTCCTCGCGGGTGATGACGGGGCGTCCGTCGTCGTCGGGGCGGCTGGCGAGGCGTCCCAGCTCCTCGCGTCGCCGGGCGGTGGCTTGCCGGACGATGTCGCGCCGGCAGTCGAGGCAGTAGCTGTCGCGCCGGCATTCGGCGCTCAGGTGGCGGAACCGCTCCGGGGGCAGCTCCCTCAGGCAGCGGCGGCACGTCCGGGTGGCGTCGCTGGTGGGTCGTGGTTGTCGTTCTTCGTTCATACGTTCGTTGTTTTGGTGATTATTGTTTGGGGTTGTTGTCGATGGGGTACTCTCGGGGAGGGAAGCTCCGTACTCTCGGGGAGAGAAGCTCCGTACTCTCGGGGAGTGGTGGGGGCCTTCTCTCGGGGAGTGGTGGGGGCCTTCTCACGGGGAGAGATGGAGGCCTTCTCTCGGGGAAAGGAGGAAGGTACTCCCGGGGAGAGGACGTCGATAGGGATTCGGCGCGCCATTGGCGGTGGAACAGGATCGCTTGGGCGTATCGGGCGACCATTTTGTCGGTCGTCCATTCCGGGGATCTCGGGAAGCTTTCGGCTTCCTTCTTGGTTGGTGAGAGTTTGTGGCTCATATATATCTCGTTGGTTGGTCATGAAACATGATGCAAAGGTGAGGATTTTCTCCCGTTTCTATAGTCACATTTTTCTCGTGTATTATTTTCGTTTATAGGTATGGGCATAAACACCTATTCCATATAGGATTATTGATATTCGCATGACCGCTTCTTTATCTTCAAGTCTCCAGGCGCGCGCTCTATGGCTCATAGGCGAGGACGCGATTTGCTCGCCCCATTTGCTAATGTTAGTTAAAAGAATGGGGAGAAAGATACGACGTAATCGTATAGTTCTCTATATTCGCGGTGTACTAATGAACTAATACACTCAAATAACAATAGATAGCTTATGATGCAAGTAGAAAACATCGCGTTCAGTTACGGTCGTCGCAAGAAAGAGGTCTTGCGCGACTTTTCCCTCTCACTCGAAAAGGGGAGGGTGTACGGCTTGTTGGGCAAGAACGGGACAGGAAAGTCCACCCTGCTCTACCTGATGAGCGGATTGCTCACCCCCAAGCGGGGACGGGTAATGTATCACGGCGTAGACGTGCGCCGGCGCCTGCCGGTCACGCTGCGCGACATGTTCCTCGTGCCCGAGGAGTTCGAGCTTCCCCCCGTCTCGCTGGCTCGGTACGTAGAGCTGCACAGCCCCTTCTATCCCCGCTTCAGCAGGGATGAGATGGTGAACTACCTCCGCCTCTTCGAGATGGAGCCGGAACAGGACCTCACCGCCCTCTCGATGGGCCAAAAGAAAAAGGTGTTCATGAGCTTCGCCCTGGCCACCAACACCTCGCTGTTGCTGATGGACGAGCCGACCAACGGGCTGGACATCCCCGGCAAGAGCCAGTTCCGCAAGTTCCTGGCGGCGGGCATGTCGGAAGAGAAGACCATCCTGATCTCCACGCACCAGGTGCGCGACATCGACAAGTCGCTGGACCACGTACTGATTATCGACGACAGCCGGGTGCTGCTCAACGCCTCCCTGCTCGACGCCGAGACCGAGATTAACCTGGAGCGGCTGTTCAACACCACGCTGGACAATCCCGAGCAGGCCGCCCTGATGATTCACCCTAAAAACATTGAGAGCCATGAGAATGTGTGACACCCTGTTCAGCACGCGCCGCTTCCTGCCGCTGATGAAGAAAGAGCTGATGGAAAACTGGAAGCAGAACGCGATGCGCTTCGCGCTGATGTACGGAGCGCTGGCTATCCTCTTCGTGTGGCAAGGCTATTCCGAGTACAGATACACGAGCTTCCACAACGGAAAGAATATCGTCGAATGGGAGATGGGATATTACGAGGTAGCTACTTTCGCGTTCATGATGTTCGTCATGGGCGCGCTGAGTGCCTCGTTCATCATGAGTCCCATGAAGCGAAAGGCGGGACGCATCAACATGCTCACCTTGCCGGCCACCCCGTTCGAGAAGTATATCGTACGTTGGCTGATCTATACGGTGGGCTTCTTCGTGCTGTACGTCATAGCCTACAACCTGGCCGACTTGACGAGAGTCATCGTCTACCGCGTCGCCTATCCGGATAACGAAGCCATCGCGTTGGCCGATTTCTTTAACCATCTGGTGAGAGAGAGCGCCCATCAACCCTTGGGCGACACGTTGGTGAACGATAGCGATCATCTGTGGCTCATCGGAAGCGCGTACCTGTTTGTCCACTCCCTCTTCACGCTGGGTAGCAGCCTGTGGCCGAAGAATTCGTTCCTGCGCACGTTCGTCACCGTGCTTATCCTCATCGTCGCCTACACGTTGGTGTTCTTGGGGTTGGCCGACTGGCTCATCACCGGACATGCGAATATCGATATCTCGATAGAAACCGCTCTCTGGACATCCGTAAGTATCCACGTGCTCCTCGCCCTCTTCTTCTGGACGCTGGCCTACTACCGCTACAAGGAATCGGAGATCATTAATCGTTGGTAACCATGGACTTCAAGGAAAGCAAAGCCATCTACCTGCAAATAGCGGACCGCATCTGCGACGAAATCCTGACCGGGAAATACGCCGAAGAAGAGCGTATCCCTTCCGTCAGGGAGTACGCGGCCGTGGTAGAGGTGAACGCCAATACGACCATGCGTTCGTACGATTACCTGCAATCCAAGGGCATCATCTACAACAAGCGCGGCATAGGCTACTTCGTGGGCGCCGGCGCGCGCGAGATGGCGCTGAACCTCAAGCGGGACCATTTCCTGAACGAAGAGGTGGAATACTTCTTCGCGCAGATCCATACGCTTGGCATCTCGGGCAAGGAGCTGACGGAGATGTATCGTGAATACAGTAAAAAACAAAAAGAAAAGGAGAAACAATGAAACGGACTACATATATATTAATAGGTACACTGGCCGCCATACTGGTGGCGATATGCGCCGTCGTGGCGGCGCTGGCCGTAGAGGCCAGGCGGAACGCGGACAATCGGTACTTCAAGCTGGAGGGCGAGCGCCAATCCGTGAGCTTGCCGGCCTGCAAGGTGATACGTATAGCCAACGGCGCCAACCGGATGGATGCCAAATACGCGTATTATTCCCACGAGGACCAGGGGAGGCGGAGAGTGGTATGGCCGAATGTGGAGTGGACACATGGCGCGCCCCAAGACTCGAGCTTCTACTCGGGCGCGATGAACCGGATAAACGTGCTGCCCGCGGACAGCGCCGGGGCTTCGCTGCGATGCGGGTCGGACGTGATGAAGTACCTGTCGACAACCGTCAGCGGAGATACGCTGACCCTATCGCTCGACTTCGGCAACGACAAGATTGACGAAAAGTACGGCAAGAAGCATACGCTCTATGTCATAGCCTCGGAGTGGACGTTGCGGCTACCTGCCCACGTGGAGGCGATCGCCTCCGACCTGTATGGAATGACGGTGAACGTCAATGACTTCCAACGCGATTCGATAGCCATCGGCGGGCGAAGCGACTTCCATATCTACAACTCCCGTTTCCGTGCCCTGTCGGTCGACGCCAGCGAGCGAATGTTCTTCCATAACGGCGAGGTGGGCGACCTGCACCTGACGCTGGGCAATGGGCGGAGAGACATGCAAATCAATACCGATTCGGTCCGCGTCGGCACGGAGTACCTGTACGGTAAACAGCCGGGCGAGGCATACTCTCCCCGGCCGGGCGAAGCGCGCCGGATCGTGTGGCGCCCGGAAAACGAGAGAGCCTCGCTGGACCTCCATTTGTCAGAAGGGGCGACAATCTCCATGCGGGAGTAGCCGACCTACGGCGACGTTTGTCCGGAGAGAGGCGGACACGCGGAGAGAGCAATATGCTTAGGGTACGGATGGCGCGGCTTAGCCGGTCAGGCGGCCGCGCGGCCCGTGCCTTGATACAAGTTCACTATGCGGAAGAAATCAATCAACAATCCATTTATTTACGAACAACCGATTAACAACATGAAGAAGCATCTACTATTGATGATGGCGCTCCTCGTCGCTACCTTGGCCGGAGCGCAGAACAACGCGGCCACATCGACGTCATTCTACGTCAAGGGAACACTGGTCGACTCACTCACGCACGAAGCCGAACCTTACGCTACCGTGAAGATCGCGAAGAGAGAGAATCCGGCGAAAGCCGTAAAGATGTTCGTCACCGGACAGAAGGGACAGTTCCGCGAACGGGTCAACGGCAGCGGCACCTACGTCATCACCTTCTCGTCGGTGGGAAGGAGGAGCCTGGCGCGAACCTTCAGCGCCAAGCCCGACAGCAAGGAGATCGACCTCGGCACCCTCAACATCGCCGACGCCTCCAACGAGCTGGGTGAGGTGAAGGTCGTGGCGCAGAAACCCTTGGTGAAGGCCGACATCGACAAGATAGAATATAGCGTGCAGGACGACCCCGACGCCCAGACCAACTCCGTGCTCGAGATGCTTCGCAAGGTACCGCTCGTCACCGTCGACGGGCAGGACAACATCAAGGTGAACGGCAGCGGCAACTTCAAGGTGTACGTCAACGGCAAGCCCAACAACATGATGAGCAACAACCCCACCGAGGTGATGAAGAGCATGCCCGCCAACAGCATCAAGCACATCGAGGTGATCACCAACCCCGGGCCGAAGTACGACGCCGAGGGCGTGGGGGGCATACTCAACATCGTCACCATGGGCAGCGGGCTGGAGGGATACACCACCACCTTCAGCGCCAACGCTTCCACCACGGGAGCCGGCGGCGGGGTGTTTGGCACCGTGAAGAGCGGCCGGTTCACCCTGAGCGGGCGATACTACTACAACCAACGCTTCAACCCGAGAAGCTACTCGGGTGGCTCGCAGCATCTCGAAAGCGCCCAAATCACCAAGGACGTGGTGTCGAACAGCAACAGCAAGAGCGACGGCAACAACCAGTCGGGCGCCGTCGAGGCCAGCTACGAGATTGACACCATCCGGCTCGTCACCATGTCGTTCGGCCTGTGGGGAGGAAGGAGCAGCTCCAAAGGGCTGGGCAACGCCGCGATCGCCTCGATCGAGCACGGCGGATACGGCTACCTGACGAACAGCCGCAACAAGTCGAGCTGGTACTCCATCGACGGAGGGATCGACTACCAACGCCTCTCGCGCACCGTGAAGGACCGCATGTTCACCCTCTCGTACAAGGTCAACACACGCCCGCAGAACAGCGACGGGAGCTACGTCTACGACAAAGGCACCGACTACGACCCCTTCTGGGACGAGGAGATGCTGGCGCTCGTCAACCAGCGTACCGACGGCTCGCAGAACAGCACCGAACAGGCTTTCCAGGCCGACTACACCACCCCCATCGGCAAGCTCCATACCGTGGAGGCGGGCGTCAAGTACATCATGCGCGACAATAAATCGGAGAACGACCTCTACAGGCAGCCCGACGGAAGCCCCGAGACGCTCGACGAGCAGCGCAGCTCGCACTACAAGCACCAGAACGACATCCTCGCCGCCTACGCCGGATATTCGCTCCGCGTGAAGAAGATCAGCGGACGGGCCGGACTGCGCTACGAGCATACCATACAGGACGTGGAGTATCTCCGCGGACCGGGCGCGGACTTCACGAAGAACTTCGACGACTTCGTCCCCTCAGTCTCGCTGGGATACAAGATCAGCCCCATGTCCAACATCCGCATGGGTTACAACCTGCGCATCTATCGCCCGGGCATCTACTACCTCAATCCCTACATCAACGACAGCGACCCGAAGAACATACGGCAGGGAAACCCCGAGCTGAACCCCGAGAAGGGTCACGCCTTCAGCCTCAGCTACAGCAACTTCACGCGGAAGTTCAACATCAACCTGTCGCTCCGCTACTCGTTCGTGAACAACTCCATCGAGTCGGTCACCACCGTGGTGGACGACAGGGACATACCCGGCCTGCAAAACCCCACCGGCCGGTCCGACGTGCTCTACACCACCTACCTCAACATCGGCAAGACGCGCAATCTCAGCCTGAGCGGATACGTGAACTGGAATGCCTCGCCAAACACCCGCGTATACCTCAACCTTTACGGTGGATACGCCTCGCTCAAGGGGGCCGGCGGGCTGAAGAACGACGGTTGGAACGTGTTCGCCTACGGCGGCGCGCAGCAATCGTTCAAGCACGACTGGCGCCTCAGCCTCAACCTCATGGGGCAGACACCATCGGTGACGTTGCAAGGCAAGGGCAGCTCGTACTACGACTATAGCGTGAGCCTCTACAAGTCGTTCTTCAAGAAGCGGCTCACGCTCTCGGCCTCGGCCGGCAACTTCCTCACGAAGTACATCCGCGGCGAGTACAGCATGTCGGGACGCGGTTTCCGCACCGAGAGCTGGTACAAGCAGCCCCGCCGCCGCTTCAGCATGAGCGTGAGCTACCGCATGGGCGAACTGAAGTCGAACGTGAAGAAAGCCCGACGATCCATCTCCAACGATGACGTGAAAAGCGGAGGAAGCGGGAGTAGCGGGAGTAGTGAGTAGGGATTAGTGAGTAGGGGTTAGTGAGTAGGGGGAGTTCACCACAGATTACACAGATTCACACAGATTTTGTAATGACTGGCGTGTAAGGGGGTTCATCACTAATCACTAACCACTATAGCGTCCCCGTGTAGACGAACGCACCTTCGTCGGGGCGGACATCGGGTAGGGGAACGCCCGGGGCGAACAGTCCGAACACGGAGGAGCCTGAACCGGTCATGGAGGCGTACACCGCCCCTTGCCGGTACAGCTCCTCTTTGATTTGCCGTATGGTGGGATGGAGGGGGAAGACGCTCTCCTCGAAGTCGTTGACGAGCCGTTCGCGCCACTCGCTTACGGGTCGCTCTATCACCTCCCTGACGGGATGCTCGGGCCGATGGGGATGGATGCCCTTGAACGCCTCGCGGGTGGAGACGAAGATGTCGGGCTTCACCAGCGCCAGCCCGTAGCCGGCCAGCGACAGGTTGATGGGCGCGAAGCGGTTGCCGATGCCCTCGGCGTAGGTCGGGCGGTCGCGCACGAAGAAGGCGCAGTCGGCTCCCAGCCGTACGGCGTACGCTTCCAGCTCCTCGTCGGTGAGGCCGAGCCGGGCGTAGTCGTTGAGCAGGCGGAGCATGAAGGCGGCGTCGGCCGAACCTCCTCCCAGGCCCGCTCCCGAGGGGATGCGTTTGTAGAGGTGAATGTCGACGGGCGGTAGCCTATGGTCTTGGGCGAGGAGGCGGTAGGCACGCGTCACGAGGTTCTCCTCGGGCTGTCCGTCCACCGCGTTGCCATACGTACGCAGGCGTGTGTCGCCGTTGGCCGAGGCGACCACCTCCAGGGCGTCGGTCAGCGAGCCGATGGGGTAAAACACTGTCTCGAGGTCGTGGTATCCGTCGGCGCGCTTGCTGACGACGGAGAGGCCGAGGTTGATCTTCGCGTTAGGGAACGTTATCATTAGCGTGGCGTCTGTATTCCTATTCTCAATTCTCAATTTCTTCATTCCCTCATCCCTCCGCTCTTGAAGAGCCACGAGGCCGACTGGTAGGCGGCGATGGCTTTCTTCTCCAGCGTGCTGTCGGCGGCGATGGGGGTGAGCTTGGTGTCGTTGTCCTCCACGAGGAAGGTCTCAGCGAGCCGCTGCGGACTAAGGATGACGAGACTGTCGCGTTCCATGTATCCCAACTTCTGGTAGGTGCCCACGAATGCGCGCTGGCGGTAGCTGTCGGCCAACACGTCCTGGCCGTAGAACTCGCTGTCGTACGTCCATCCCAGCATGGCGAAGAGGGTGGGGAATATGTCGATCTGCGAGCATTGCTTGTCGATGGTGCGGAGCGTGTCGCCCGGCATGTTGTAGATGAGGCAAGGGATGCGGTAGCGGTCCACGTTGATGGCGTTGCGGCCGGCGCTGTTGGCGCAGTGGTCGGCCACGATGATTACCACGGTGGGGTCGCTGAACCACGGGCGCTCGCGCATCTGCTCGATGAACCGGCGCAGGGCGTAGTCGGTGTACTTCACCGCTCCCGGTCGTCCGCTGCCCGATGGAATGTCGATCTTCCCTTCTGGATAGGTGTAGGGACGGTGGTTGGAGGTGGTCATGATGAACTGGAAGAAAGGCTGCCGTCCGGCGTCCCGCGCCTTCTCGTCGGCGTCGCGCAAGGCGGCGGCGTAGAGGTCTTCGTCGCAGATGCCCCAGGCGTTCTCGAAGGTTACCGCCTCGTCGGGGATGCGGGCGCGCTTGCCCTCGAGCTTGTCGGTGGTGACGCGCGAGCCGCGGTCGATGATGTCGAAGCCGTTGTTGCCGAAGAAGGCGTTCATGTTGTCGAAGTAGCCGTCGCCCCCGTAGATGAACGAAGAGCGATAGCCTTGCGCGGCGAGCACCGAGCCTATGCTGAAGAGGTGGCCGTTGCCCGGGCGGCGCACGATGCTGTTGCCCGGTGTGGGCGGCGTGCTGAGCGCCAGCGCCTCCATGCCCCGCACGGTGCGGGTGCCGTTGGCGTAGAGGTTGGTGAAGAGTATGGCATGGTTGGCCAGCGAGTCGAGGAAAGGTGTCAGTTCCTTCTCGTTGCCGAAGCGTCGCATGAACGAGGCGCTGAAGCTCTCGATGGTGACCAGGACGATGTTGGGGCGTACCCGCGCCACGCTATCCTTGCCGTCGACGCGGCGGCGGATGGATTCACCCTCCGCCTCGGTGAACGTGGCTTGTGGCGAGGCCAGTTCCCGCCGTTCGATGGCGAACGCCTCCTCGTTCGGGATGGTGCGGTAGAAGGCGTCGTACTCCAGCGCGTTGCCGCGGTAGGCGGCGAAGAAGGAATAGACGCCCGCCTTGCCCAGCTCGTCGGCGTAGCGGTTGCCGCTGCCCTCGGCGAAGCTGTTGGGCAGGTAGAGCGTGAAGAGCGTGGCGGCCAGCACGAGCGCGGCCAGCACGGCCGAGCGTAGGCCGAACGAGGCCACCTGCCCGAATGTCCGTTTGAAGGCGCCCGTCCGGCGTACGAGGAGCACCACCGCCAGCGTGGCCGCTATCATGCCGCCGATGAGCAGGGGCAGGGGGTACGACTGGTTGATGTTGTTCACTACCTCGTACGTATATATCAGGTAGTCCACCGCGATGAAGTTGAAGCGGCAGCCGAACTCTTCCCAGAAGGGAAACTCGGCGAAGAAGGCGAACATCAGGATCATCACCGACAGGAAGAAGCCCGTGTACGTCACGACACGGTCCATACGCGAGCCGCTCCACTTCCGGGGAAGCAGCCACAGGTAAAGCCCGTAGGGCAGGGCGAAGTAAGTGGCTACGGCCGTGTCGAACAGGAAACCTTTGAGATAGGCCACCCATACGCCCGCGAAGCTGAGGTGCGCCTCGCCCGGCGACATGCCGAGCAACGACGTGCGGACAAGCAGTGAAACGACCCAAACGAAGCCGAAAAAAGAGAGCAAGACGGAGAACCGACCTTTGTTCATAAGCGAATATATATTAATGATGTTGATGCCATTTGTGGCGAACACGTCCGCAAATTACGGCATTATCTCCCATATCCGCAAACGTTGGCTTATCATTTTTACGCACGAAGCCTGCCATTTTAGACGAAACTTGCGTATATTTGCGCCGAAAACAACCCAATTACATCATTCATTCATTCAAATTTATATGAAGAAGTTAATCCTCATTGCCGCCACCGCCCTGCTGGGACTGAACGCGACGGCACAAGAAGCGAAGCCCGCCAATGGTTTCGTATTCACCACCGTGAAAGAGAATCCTATCACCTCCGTCAAGAACCAGAACCGTTCGAGCACTTGCTGGAGCTTCTCCTCGCTGGGCTTTCTGGAGTCCGAACTGCTGCGCCTGGGAAAGGGTGAATACGACCTGGCGGAGATGTTCGTGGTGCACAAGACCATGGAGGACCGGGGAACGAACTACGTCCGCCTGCATGGCGACAGCTCTTTCGCTCCCGGCGGCAGCTTCTACGACGTTGTCTACTGCCTGAGGCACTACGGCATCGTGCCGCAAGAGGTAATGCCCGGCATCATGTATGGCGACAGCCTGCATGTGCACAATGAACTCGACGCCGTGGCCGGCGGATACGTCAACGCCATCGCCAAGGGAAAACTGACCAAGCTAACGCCCGTATGGAAGAAAGGACTTAGCGCCATCTACGACACTTACCTGGGCCAATGCCCCGAATCGTTCACTTACAAAGGGCGCCAATACACGCCCAAGTCGTTCGCCGAATCGCTGGGGTTGAACCTCGACGACTATGTGTCGCTCACCTCGTACACGCATCATCCCTTCTACACCCAGTTCCCGCTGGAGATCCAGGACAACTGGAGAGGCGGATCTTCGTATAACCTGCCCATCGACGAGCTGAACCGGGTGATGGACTATGCCGTACGCGCGGGCTACACCTTCGCCTGGGGAGCCGACGTGAGCGAGATCGGATTCACCCGCGACGGCATCGCCGTGGTGCCCGACGCCGCCAAGGCCGTCGAACTGAGTGGTTCGGACATGGCCCGATGGACGGGAATGACCACCGTGGACAAGCGCAAGGAACTCACCTCGCACCCCTTGCCCGAGCTGAACATCACGCAAGAGCTGCGCCAGGAGGCCTTCGACGACTGGGAATCGACCGACGACCACGGCATGGTCATCTACGGCATCGCCAAGGACCAGAATGGCAAGGAATACTTCATGGTGAAGAACTCGTGGGGGACCAACAGCAAGTACAAGGGAATCTGGTACGCCTCCAAGGCTTACGCGGCCTACAAGACGATAAACATCCTCGTCAACAAGGCCGCCCTGCCCAAGGACATCGCCCAGAAGCTGGGGATTAAGTAACTCATCACCATCGCGCGTCCCTTGACCACTACGTGCCGATGTTGGGACACCGTCCGCGTGGAGGCGGTCATTCCGCCTTCCACGCCGTGATGCCCCGCTCCGTCTTGTCGTAGTTGATTCCAACCTTTACCACCTTCCGCCCGTCGGCCTCGTAGGGAATGGCGTAGCCTTTCGCGCCGATCTGCGCCAGCGCCTCCTCGGGGGTGGAATCCACCTTCAGCTCGAAGAGGTAGACGTAGTCGTTGTTGCTGACGACTACGTCTACCCGTCCGGCTGAGGTTTTCACTTGCGTGCGGGTGAGCTGCCCCATCAATGTAAAGATAATATAGAAGATGGTCTCGAAGCGGGATTCGTTGTCGCTCTTCTTCTCGTAGGGGATGGAGGCGACGAACGCGCGCAGGCGGGTGAGGCAGGCGTCGATGTCGCCGGCGTTGAGCGCGTCTCTCATGGCGACGAGGCTCATGTCGCTCTCCATCTTGCTGTAGCCCAAAACGGCGGGAAGCAATGAGCGCAGGAAGCCGTAGCGTACCTCTTCGTTGGGATAGCCCAGGGTGTAGATGCCGCTCTCGAAATCCTTGATGGTGAGGTATCCGCTCTGGTAGAGCACGGGGATAGGATCGGTCAGTGTGTCGGTCGACTGGTCGAACGCGTCGGGCATGGCCTTACAGCCTTCCATGTCCATCAGTGGCATGTTGCGTTCGCGCAACAGATTAATGAGGAACGTCGGGGTGCCGGTGGAGTACCAGTACGTGCCGTACTTCTGTTTTTGCAGCACGTTGATGAGCGAGAAGGGATTGTACACTCCCTCGCTTTCTTCGCAGAAGTGATAACCGTCGTAACTCCGTTTCAGGTGGGCGCAGGCTTCCTCGTACGTCTCCTTGTTGCGCTGGGCCAGCAGTTCGATATCGGGCTT
>JAISIZ010000026.1 GCA_031261785.1 Mediterranea sp. (in: CFB group bacteria) | reverse complement strand
ACTCAGACCTGTCATCGCCTTAAAGCGTATGGGGCTTCTTTGCCAGTCGATATGTTTCATGCGGCAAAAGTAGTACATGCGCACGTGTATTACAAATTTAACTCAATATGATCTCTATTGACGAAGTCAGGACTGACGATTAGCCCGGACGAAAAAAATACTCTTCCCCTTTGCGTAGTTTCCCCTCCCCAGTTTTCTGTAGGATATAACATCAACAGGAAATACCGTGCAGATACGCATAGACAGAAAGAAGAGAAAGAGAACCAACGACGACACCATCGCCGATCGCTGGATAGACGGCATCCGCCTACACTCGCCCAGCCCGAGTGAAGAACACTCGGCCGAAAAGGCCCTGGAGAGGCTGATGGGGCGTATCGAGGCGCGGGAGCGCACGCACGCTGGCCGGCGCCGACCTAAGCGCGATCGCCGCGTATGGCTGGCCGCCGCCACGGTGATCCTGCTGCTGACGGTGGGCGGCTACTGGCTGCTCGGCTCCGTACGAGACACCGACCCCGCGTTCGTAGTGGCCAGCAACAACGGTGAGCGGGCGCGCGACATCGTGCTGCCCGACGGGAGCGCGGTGAAACTGAACGCCCATTCCAAGCTAATCTACCCCGAACGTTTCGGAAGCAAACACAGAGAGGTGTTTCTCGAGGGAGAAGGATTCTTCGAGGTGACACACGACAAGCGACACCCCTTTATTGTACGCGCCGGCGAACTGAACATCAAGGTACTGGGCACCAAGTTCGACGTGAAAGCCGACTCGCGCGACTCAATTATCACCACCACCCTGATCGAGGGAGCCGTACGCGTGGAGCACGGGGGCGAAAGCGTGACTATGGCACCCGGACAGCGCGTGGCCTACGACGTGAATACGGGCCGTATGCGGCTGACCAACCTGGCCGACGCCAACCGAGACACACGCTGGACATACGGCGTATGGACACTCGACGACACGCCGCTGCTCGACGTTTGCGACCGCATCGAGCGGCTGTATGGCGTGAATTTCGTCATCGCCAACGAACACCTGCTGGAGAAATCGTTCACGGGAGAGTTCCATCTCGACGAACCGATAGACTCCATCCTACGCACCATGCGTGCCTGCGAATCGTTAGACTATGAAAAGAGAGGAAAAAACATTATTCTGAGATAAGTGCCCTATTGTATAACCCTTTAAAACATTTTGCTTATGATATAACAACCTTATACAATACAAAAAGGCGAGGAAATAGTACCAGTATCTCCTCGCCCCGAATGCTAAGATAACATTGGTGATGCGCGCATCACCAACATCCTTAATTTCTAATTTATAAAAGTATGATAATTCTTGGAAAGTTCCAAACTTTTTGGAGAAAAGGCCGCATATTGCCCACAAATGACCGTCTGGCGGCGATATTGGCTGTATGCTTGCTTTTTCTCGCTCCTCCATTGTCGGCTTTCGCGCAGGACACGAAGCAGGACATCAGACTAAACTTCACCAACGCTCCGCTATCACAAGTGATAGCCAGTGTAGAGAAGCAAAGCACGTACACCTTTTTCTACGACAACGACGTGCAGATGACCGTGCAAATATCGGTACAGATCAATTCAAAAGACATACAGGCCGTGCTCGACGCCATCTTTCGCGACACACCGTTCGGATACCGCTTCGTGGGACAACGGATATCGCTCTTCAGAAAAGACCAGACTGAGACACCGAAAAGCGGCTCGTACACCGTCACCGGCGTGGTAAACGACGCCATGGGACCCATCGCCGGAGCAACCGTGACCACAAAGGATGGCAAGGGAACCATCACCTCGTTGGATGGCGACTTCACCCTCGCAGACATGAAGGACGGCGACGTGCTGACCATCTCCTTCGTGGGATACAAACGGCAAGAGGTGACGCTCCGGGGCGGACAGCGACGAATTGTCGTCACCCTTCATGAAGAGGCTACCGAGCTGACGCAAGTAGTGGTTACCGCCATGGGCATCAAACGCGAGGCGAAAGCCCTGAGTTACAACGTACAGCAAGTGAACGGCGACGAACTCACCGCCGTGAAGAGTACCAACCTGATGAACTCGCTGGCCGGCAAGGTGGCCGGCGTCAACATCACCTCAAGCTCATCGGGACTGGGAGGCGCCACACGCGTGGTGATGCGCGGCACAAAGTCGATCGACCAAAACAACAACGCGCTGTACGTCATCGACGGCGTACCCATGTACAACTATGGCGGAGGAGGAGGAAAAGAGTTCGGCTCGACGGGAGCCACCGAACCCATCGCCGACCTGAATCCCGACGACATCGAGAGCATGTCAGTATTGACGGGTGCCGCCGCCGCGGCGCTATACGGCAACCAAGGTGCCAACGGCGCCATCATCATCACTACCAAGCAAGGAAAGAAAGATAAACTGGAAGTGAACTTCTCAAGCTCGATAGAGGCCCTGTCGGCATTTGTCACCCCGCAGTTCCAAAACCGCTACGGCACCGGCGAGAAAGGGATGAACATGGACGTCAACGTGAAGAGCTACGGTGCCTATCTGCAACCCGACCAACGCTACGACTACGACCCCACGGACGACTTCCTGCGCACGGGCACCACGTTTACCAACAACATTTCGCTGGCCACGGGAAACGACAGGAGCCAGACCTACTTCTCGGCATCGGTGGTCAACGGCAACGGCATCGTGCCCAACAACGAATACGATCGCTATAATTTCACGCTACGCAACACCTCCAAGTTCCTCAAGGACAAGATGACGCTCGACCTCGGCGCCAGCTACATCATCCAGGACGACCAGAATATGCGCAACCAGGGGGTCTACTCCAACCCCATCGTGAGCGCCTACCTCTTCCCCCGGGGAACGGATTTCGGCAAAGCGAAAATGTTCGAGCGATACGATCCCGCCAGAGGCATCAACACCCAGTTCTGGGATGAGCTGGTGGGTACGGGCGACTTCTACCAGCAGAATCCCTACTGGGTGGCCTACCGCAACCTGCTCAACAACAAGAAGAAGCGCTACATGTTCAATGCCTCGCTCTCGTACGACATACTGAGCTGGCTCAACGTGACGGGGCGTGTGCGGTTGGACAGCAGCCATAACAGCAACAGCGAGCGCTACTACGCCTCCACCATCTCCACCCTGGCCAACGCCAATGGCAAGATGGTGTACGGAGAGTCCAACTACCAACAGATCTACGCCGACCTGCTGGTGAGCGTCAACAAGCAGTTCCGCGACTTCGGACTACACGTCAACCTCGGCACCAGCATCAACGACACCCAAGACTCGGGCCAATCCGTATGGGGACAGATTCGCCTCAACGGTATCCCCAACGTGTTCAACATGAAGCAAGTCGATCCCGACCAGCGGGGCGAATCGGTGAACCTGAAGAACGAGGACCAGTCGCAAGCCATCTACGCCAGCGCCGAACTGAATTACAAGAGCTTGGTGTTCCTCACCGCCACCGCACGCAACGACTGGGAAGCGGCCATGGCCGGAACGGACTCGCCCTGCTTCTTCTATCCCTCGATAGGCGCGTCGGCTATCTTGTCGGACATCTTCAAGCTCCCCGAGCCGATCTCGTTCCTAAAGGTACGGGGATCGTGGGCCAAGGTGGGCAACAAGATCCCGAAGTACATCGTCAAGCCGCAATACGACTTCGCCAACGGTGCCTGGGAGAACAAGTCCGTCTTCCCCATCTATTCGTTCAAGCCCGAAGCCACCTATTCGTATGAGTTCGGATTGACGGCACGCCTGTTCCACCACCTGAACATCGACCTCACCTGGTATCACGCCACCTCCAAGAATCAGACGTACAACCCCGGTATCACGCCTACCTCGGGCTACAAATCGATGTACGTACAGACGGGTAGCGTGCGCAATACGGGTATAGAGCTGGCCGTAGGGTACAGCAACACGTGGCACAAGTTCTCCTGGTCGACCAACCTGACTTATTCCAAGAACAGCAACAAGATACTGGAACTCATCAAGCAGGGATACTCCCTCGGCGGATTCCTGGTGCCCAACCTACCCGACCTGGAGCGCGGCGGATTGGACAGAGCCAAATTCATCCTGAAGGAAGGAGGCACCATCGGCGACCTCTATTCCTACAAAGACTTCCTGCGCGACGACAGGGGGAACATCTACATCGACGATGCCGGCAACCCCCTCACCGTCAACCTCGACGAAAACAATCGCATCAAGCTCGGCAGCGTACTGCCCAAGGGCAACCTGTCGTGGCGCAACGATTTCGCGTGGAACCGCTTCAACCTCGGCTTCCTCATCACCGCCCGGTTGGGTGGCATCGTCTACTCACAAACGCAGTCGGCCCTCGACTACTACGGCGTATCCGAGGCATCGGCGCTGGCCCGCGACAACGGTGGCGTATGGATGAACGGCGGACGAGTGGACGCCGAGAAGTACTACAAGGCCACGGCCGCCGTGGGTAACGCCCTGCCGCAGAACTACGTGTATGACGCCACCAACGTGCGTCTACAAGAGCTGACGATAGGGTACACCATTCCCAAGAAGTGGTTGGCAAACGTGGCCGACATCAACATCTCGGCCTACGGACGCAACCTGTGGATGATCTATTGCAAGGCACCGTTCGACCCCGAGACGACAGCCAATACCACCGACTCGTACTACCAAGGCATCGACTACTTCATGATGCCCTCGCTACGCAACATCGGTGTAAGCCTGAAACTCAAATTTTAATACGTAAGAGACATGAAGAAAAAGAATAAACTATCCATTATCGCGATAGCCGTCGCCTGCCTGGCGCAATCGTGCACGGGCAAGTTCCTCGATTACAACACCGACCACAATCAAGTGACCGAAGACGAACTGGGACGGGGAGGCTATAACGTAGGCTCGGCACTGATGAGCTTACAGAGCTACGTGGTCCCGGTAGGACTCTATCTGAACATGTACGTGGAGTGGCTCTGCGGAGGAGCCTATTCCGGATATTGGGGAGCCGACAAAGAATGGGGAGGCAAGTTCTCCACCTACAATGCCCCACCCGACTGGAACCTTTCGCCGTTCAACGACGTGATAGGCGGATTCTACCCCAGCTACGACCTGCTGAAGACTGTCACCGAAGACCCCGTGGTGCTCGCCATCGGAGACGTGTGCCGCGTGGCGGCCATGCAACGGGTGACCGATATGGTAGGCCCCATACCTTACACGCAGATGCGCGCCAACAGCGGCGACAACACGGTGGACAACAACGGCACGTTCCAAGGTACGATGTTCGCTGCCCCCTACGATTCGCAAGAGGACGTGTACAAGGCGTTGCTGACCGACCTCGACTCGGCCATCGACCGGCTGATGAAAAACCGTCTGGCCGAGACCGCGTGGTTCGCCAAGTACGACATGGTGTACGGCGGCAACGTGGAGAACTGGGTACGATACGCCAATTCGCTGAAGCTGCGCATCGCCATGCGCATGGCCTACGCGGCACCCGAACTGGCCCGGCAAACGGCCGAGGAGGCAATTAACCAACCCATCGGAGTGATCGCCGCCAACAGCCAAAACGCCATCAGGCAAGTCGACGACAACCCTCTGTTCACTATGGCCACAGGCAGCTGGAAGCAAGTGAAAGCGGGAGCCGACATCATCTCGTACATGAGCGGATACAAAGACCCGCGCCTGCCTCTCTACTTCACCAACTGCACCTACAAAGGACACGAGAAGGAGTGGGCCGGCATCCGCAACGGCATATCCATCAGCATAGGATACCCCGAGACGTCCGATCCCGTGGTGACCAAGACCACCCCCATGCCTTGGTTCACGGCCGCCGAAGTGGCCTTCCTCAAGGCCGAGGGCGCCCTGCGCGGATGGAGCATGGGAGGCGACGCCGGTGAGCTGTACAACAAAGGCATCACCCTCTCGTTCGAGCAAAACGGCTTGGCCGACGTCGTCGAATACCTCAACAACGAGACGCTGAAGCCCGCCACCTACACCTGCTGGAACACCAATATTCCGGGATATGCGGCGTTAGGATTCGCGCCACAGTCCGACATCACCATCAAGTGGGACGACAGCGCTTCGGAAGAGAAAAAACTGGAACGTGTCATCACGCAAAAGTGGATAGCCATCTACCCCCTGAGCAACGAGGCATGGGCGGAATTCCGACGCACGGGATACCCCAAGCTGGCACCCATCGTCGACAACCGCAGCGGAGGTCTCGTGCCGCAAGGACAGTTCCCCAAGCGCATCACCTTCTCGGTGACCGAGTACCAAAACAACAGGGAGAACGTACAGGATGCCATCGGACTGCTGGGCGGCCCCGATACGCAGAACACCAAGCTCTGGTGGGACAAGAAATAACTTAAAGAGTTTAGAATGATGAATCTAAAGACATTATCTATAGCACTGCTCGCCTTGGGAGCCACCTGCCTGGCTTCCTGCGACGACTGGACGGACACGGAGTCCATCCAAGTGAACGCGCCCAACGACGAGGGGTACGAGACACCCGAGTACCTCGAAGCCCTGCGCGCTTACAAGAAAACCCTCCATCCACTCATGATAGGATGGTTCGACAACAGCCTGAAGGACTATGCCAGCATGGGCGAACATATCGCCCAGGTGCCCGACAAGCTCGACATACTCTCGCTCATGGTACCCGACGACCTCGACGAGACGGAGCTGAAAGAGATGAACCGCCTGCAAACCGACAAAGGCACACGGGTGCTCTATACCATCGACTGCCAAGCGTTCCAGGACAAGATCACGGCGATGAACAACGATCTCGAGACGGAGAACGAGGAGCTGATAAACGAGGGCAAGGAACCGCTGCCGCTCATCGTGCTCACCGATACCTTGGCCCAATTCATGGACATGCGCCTGGCCTTGCTCGACAAATATCCGTACGACGGAATGACGGTACTCTACAACGGTAAGGCCACCGGCATGATCCCAGCCGACGAGATCGCCGAGATGGACGCCGTGCAGAAAATCATCTTCGAGAAAACGGCCGCCGCCATCGACAGCCATCCCGGGAAGACGTATATGTACGAAGGATTGCCGCAGTTCCTGCGTGTAGACAAGACAGTGCTGATGAAATTCGACTACCTCGTGATACACACCTACACCAGCACGAGCGCCATCGACATCACCCGGGAGGTGATAGCCGCCGTGCAGGAACAGGGCGTGCCGACCGACCGCGTCATCGTCTCGGCAGCGCCACGGTTCAGCCAAAGTGGAACCACCTACGGCAACATGGTCGACCTGGCCGGACTGCCATCCACCGCTATCAAGAGCGTAGCCGAATGGGTGAAGACCGACGACACGCAAGCCTTCACGAAGGCTGGCATGGGCGTATGGAAGATCAACAAGGACTACTATATCCCAAGCAACAGTTACGCAGCCGTGAAAGAGGCCATCAACATCATGAACCCATCGCCCAACTAACCGGAAAGGAAGAATACAATGAGACAGAAAAATATACTATTTGCCCTATTGGCCCTGCTACTCACCTTCGTGGGATGCGACAGGGTGAGCGAGGAAGACACGGACTTCGACAACCAAGTGTATATCAACGAAGCCCGCATACAGAACGTCAGCAAGATATTGCTGAAGCCCTACGACGTGGAACTGACCTCGTACCTGCAAACAGCCATCGCCCTGCGCGAGGGCAAGGACGTGACGGTGACCTACAAAGTGGCACCCGACAAAGTGGCCCGATACAACGAGCTGTACAAGAAAGACGCCGAGATGTTGCCGCAAGAGTTCTACGACATCCCCGACCTGCACGACACCATCTATGCGGGAAAGGTCGCCTCGGGAAAGATACGGGTCGACTTCAAGTCACTCGACACGTTCCCACGCGACGAAAAGAAGACGTACGTGCTGCCGGTGGAACTGGCCACTTCGAACGGGCTTCCCATCCTAACCAGCTCGCAAACCATGTTCTTCGTCGTGCGCGAGGGACCGCCCGTGGTGACGGCAGCCAATATCAAGGGAACAGCCCTCGTGTTGAGCGACTACGGGAAGTCGAGCCTCCGCGGAATGACGCAGATCACGATGGAGACGCTCATGCGTCCGCAGACGTGGCCGGTGGATGATTCGCAAATCTCCTCCATCATGGGTATCGAAGGTACTTACCTGTGGCGCATCAGCGACGCAGGCATCCCGACAAACCAGATTCAGCTGTCACGCTCGGCGGGATTGGGAGGAAACTGGGCACCCAACGGCGGCCTGCTCGAGCTGGGCATCTGGCAACACGTGGCGCTCACGCAAGACTTTACCACTGGCGAGGAGAAGCTCTACATCAACGGCGAGCTGATCGATAAAGCCAAAGGCGGAACGGGGACGCTGAACCTGGCGACAAAGGACTTCTCGGTAGGTAAGTCGTGGGAGAACGGCCGCCATTTCGACGGCGACGTGTGCGAGATGCGCATCTGGAGCAAGGTGCGTACGCAGAAGGAGATCCAGGCCGGCTTCTACAAAGTGGCCGAGGACGCCCCCGGACTGGAAGCCTACTGGAAGTTTGACGAAGGAGCCGGCAACGACATCAAGGACTACGCCAAGCATGCCGACACCAACGTGAACAACAACCTCAAGCTCTTCGAGGGAAAACCCAATATCACTTGGATCAACGTAGAGCTGGGAGGAGAAGACGAATAACCCAAAAACAGAGAAGATATGAAACTGAAACATAGAATATGCAACTATGCCGCACTGTGCGGGCTGATGGCGTCACTGTCGCTCTCGGCCTGCTCGGACGACATCAACGTGAATGTGTTCGACAAGGACCCTAACGAGGGAGCGACGGAGTCGATCGCTTTCCTCACGCACAAAGGGCTGCCCAACACAAGCGCCGACGTGGACCTGCGCGAAAGCGACCTGACTCGCTTTATTTGCCTCAACCTGACCCAAGGAACGGCAACGAGCACCACGGCGCAAGTGGAGATCGTGAGCGACGCCAACCTCGTGGCGAGCTACAACATGGCCAACGGCACCAACTATAAGGAATATCCCGTGGAACGGGTGTCGCTGGAGAACGACGGCGTGCTGACCGTGGAACCGTGGCGCACGGCATCCGAACCGCTCGGCGTGACCTTCGACGAAGAGGCAGGCGGCACGCCGATAGGCCAGTACGTGCTGCCCATACGGGTAAAGGGCGACGGAACGGGCATGTTGCCCGATAAGCGACTGCTGTGGTTCAGGATCAGCGTGGACAAGGTGCGGACCATAGCGCCGCGCGACGTGCAGCCCGTGGCCTGCGTACAGGTCAACGGCACCAACCCCCTCAACGCCGGGCTGTACACGCTGCGCGGCAGTGGAGAGCCGTTCTTCTCGCAAGTGACGCTGTTTTCAGCCAACATCAACTGGGACGCACGACAGAAGAAAGCCATCGTCACGTTCAACGAGAACCTGACACCGCTGCTGGAGAATCGCAACAAGTACATCAAGCCACTGCAAGACAAGGGCATCAAAGTCACCCTCGGCCTATTGGGCAACCGCGACGGCGTATGCTTCCGCAACTACACGCAGCAAGGGGCGCTCGACTTCGCCAAGGAGATCAAGGCGGTGATCGAGGCGTTCGGGCTGGATGGCGTGTTCATGGACGAGGAGTACATGAACTACGGCTCAAACGGCCTGCCGACAGCCAACTCCACCTCGTGGGGATACCTCTGCTACTACCTCAAACAGCTCATGCCCAACAAGCTGGTGACCGTGTACACCTACGACATCAACAGCGACTTCAAAGGAACCACCCTGGGCGAGCCGACGGGCAGCTTCGTGGATTACGCCTTCCGGTATGCGAGCGACTCGTGGACGCCCAACGGCTACACCGACTTCAACGGCATGGACAAGCGAAAGTGGGGACCGTGGTCGGCCATCATCTACGACGATTATGACGCGAAAAACTACGGAGGCGGACATCCCAATCTGGACGAACTGCGGGGGACGACCCGCCAGGGCTACCTAAAGCAAGTAAAGGACAACTACGGTGCCGTATTCTTCTACAATCTGGTCGCTTTCTGCCCCGCCATCCCCAGCTATATGGAGAACGCCGCCAATGACTTCGGTCCCAACGGCTTCGACGCCAGCACCCGGGCATACGACTATTCCGACTACCTCACGGAATACGCCAAGGTGCTGCTGGATGGCGACGAGGTGTTCCGCGACGGGATGCCTATTCCCAACGATTATTCACCAGGTAACTAATAAACAAGCATGAGAAAACAATGTATCTGTGTCATCCTCGCCGCCGCTATCTTCGCGGCGTGCGACGATGACGATAAAAAAGGAAGTCTCCAACCCGAGACGGTAACCAACCCGGTGACGGACATCACCGTGGCGAACATGCCCGAGGACGGGACGCTTGTCTTCGAGAGTCTCGGCGCTACACGACAATTAGAAGTGACGCCCTCGCCCGCCGACGGTGGCGATGCCGACCGCTATTACTTCCAGTATAGCTCGAGCGACGAGAAGGTGTTTACGGTGACCCAGGACGGACTGATCACGGCCATCGGCCCGGGTGAGGCCGAACTGACCGTGACACCGGAGAACAACATCCAGCTGCGGAAACGCTACCGGGTGCTGGTGATGATTTACGCCACCGACCTGAAGGTTCCTTCCGACATCTTCCTAAAGGCCGGACAGACGTACGATCTGTCGTTGCAAGCCGTCATCGTGCCCAACAATACCACCTACCGCACGCTAAGATACTCCTCGTCGAACCCCGACGCAATCAGCGTGGACGAGAAAGGAGTTGTCACGGCCAAAAAGGCGGGACGCGCCGCCATCAGCGTGAGCACCACCGACGGTACCAACATCACACGGGAATGCATGGTGGAGGTACTGGAATGGCTCGACCGTACGGGATGGACCGTCGACACCTCCGCCCGCTACGCCACCGGCAACAATTACGTAGTGGACGGATCAACGGGCAAACCCGAGGATATCATCGACGGCAACCAGTCCACCTTCCTTTCGCTCGTCAAGCCGGGCAAGAACTACAACGGCTGCGCGGCCGCGGCGGACGACCCGTTCTACTTCGTGGTCGACATGGGACAGAAGCACACCTTCAGTTACTTCAAGTGGATGCATCGTTACGGCAACACTACCGTCGGACTGAGGGCACAGAAGATCAGCATCTCGGGAAGCGACGACGGAGTGACGTACACGCTGGTCCAGGCCGACATCGCTATCCCTACGGCCAACAATACCGATCCCATCGAGATCGAGATCCCCCAATCGACCTATCGGTACGTGAAGGTGGATTACACCCAATGGGATAAGGCCAACAATTCGACCGTACAGATAGGCGAATTCTATCTCGGTACTACCGGCGAATAGTCGGACACGGACGCTCCGGCTCCAATAATCGGGTAGGCGGAATGGGAATTATTCCCGTTCCGCCTATTTATATTCACCGTACGTGCCGTTCGGCATACGCCGGTTCTTTACTTTCGCAAAAACTTAAATTCGGATTTAACCCCAATCGGTGGAACACCAGTGAAAAACCCGTGTTTATCCCGTGTCGTCTCCTCGTCAACCTCAAATGCGGTGTAGAGGGTGGCGACGTATGCTTGGGAGGCGTGCGTGAGGTAGCGCATCGCAAGACATCCTTGCGGGAGGATATCCGTGCCGTGCGGATCCCGTGCGGCGCGCGAGGAGTCATCGCGGCGGTGCGAACCCGTCATGCGGCGTGCGCGGGCCTTTCGCGGCGGTGAGAATCGCCCCTGTTCGCTGCATGGGTGTCTCGAGGCGGCGCGAGGGTTCCGTGCACGCCGCATGAAGGGTTTGCGGTGGCGCGAAAGGCCGCAGGGACCTTTTGCCACAAGGCGTGCGATGTCGCACGACGTTTTGCTCCGTGATTTTATATCCTGTACCCCCACCACAGACCTTTTGCAACCACCGACCTACCGTACCTTCCTTACATTTGCAGCACCGGAAATTGTACCGAACAGTTTCTTAATCCAAAAGGAAGATGAAAATGAAATTTGTTATAGTAGCTATTTTTGCCGTATGCCTCGTCGACGCGGAGGACATACGTGCACAGCGCGACCAAACGGGCGTATGCGGAGAACTGGCCGGAAGAATAGCTGCCGCCGACACGGCGGAGCTTGTCCGACGCGGGAGCATCTCGTTCGACGTCTCTTCGGCAATCATCAGGCACGACCTCAGGCTCAACGCCGTGCAACTTGCCAATCTGGACATCTTCTTCAGGCAGGTCGTGAGCGACCCGTTGCTGTCCGTTGCCCGCATACGACTGACAGGTAGCTCGTCGGTCGAGGGCGGAGTGGAGCTGAACGACCGTCTCTCACGCAACCGCGCACTGGCTTTCCGCGACTTCCTGGAGACGCACTACCGTCTCTCCATCCACTTGCCGGTGGAACTCTACGATATAGGCGAAGACTGGAACGGATTGGACGAACAGGTAGAGCGGCTTCGCGCGGATGAGTTTCCGTGGCGCGACGAAGCGTTGCGCGTCATACGCGGCGGAACCTCCCCCAACCAACGCGAGCAAGCGCTCCGACGGCTGGCGGGCGGAAAGCCTTACCGCTACCTCGAACAACACATTTTCCCCTTGCAGCGGAGGGTGCGCTTCGCGGTGATGTACGACCGCGCCACGCCGCTGGCCATACCGTTTTCTCCATTACCAGCCATCCATTTCCCTTCATATAAGCTCGAAAAAAAACTGATACAGGTAAATAAGATTGTTCAGGATAAGGACACAAATTCGTTCTACGCCGACACAAACACGAAATCGCATCTACGCTTAGCGATAAAGAGTAACATGTTTCTTTTAGCCGGACTAACAACAGAGGTCAGGTTTGTAGCTGTGACGCCCAACCTGGAAGTGGAATATATGTTCAACCGCCGGCTGGCATTGGCGGTGGCATGGACGTATAAACCCTTCCGTTGGGCTTCTGGCTACGATACTTGGAAAGCTACCGCCTACACCGTAGAGGGACGCTACCGGCCACTCCCCCTTCGCGATGGTTATGGTGGCCTATATATAGGCATCTACGGACGGGGTGGCGACTACAACATCCGCCCCGAACGAGAGCGGGTGGACGGCAACACCACCGGAAAGTACTACGAAGGCGGAGCCTCGCTGGGCTACACGCTGCCACTGTCAAGGCACTGGCTGCTCGAAGGCAGCATAGCCGGAGGGTTCAGGCATACACGCATACACGGCTATTCGCACGAGGGCGAACGGCTCAATTACCGGGATTATACGCGACATACCAATCGGGTAAGGCTGACCGACATCGCCCTGCGGATAGGCTATCGCTTCAAACTCTAACACCCCACAAGCCATGTATAGACGAATGATGACAACCCCAAAGCATTCCCTCCGACAGCGATGGCTCACGGGCAGCCGCTGCCTGGCAGCCCTCCTGCTGCTGTCGGGTTGCGTGGAAGAGCATCTGCTGGACAGGCCCGCCAATGCCAACAACGTGCTCCTGATGTATGAGTGGGAAGCAGGGATGACCCTGCCCGAGAACCATTTGCTGTTGCGCTTCTATCCGCTCGACGGTGGCGAGCCGCTCTCCTTCCGCACCTACTACTGGGGCTTCGAGGGTGCCGTCCCGCCAGGAGAGTACCGGGTGCTTGCCTTCACCGATGGGGTGAAGGGATTGAGCTTCGCCGACACCGACGACTATGCGCGTGCCAAAGCCATAGCGTTGCCCGACGAAGAGAATATGGAGTACTACGACGACCCCGAGCTGCTGCAACAAGCCGGACAACTTTTTGTCGTCAGCGACAGCCGATTGGTCGTAGCGCCGCAAGGGCGCACCGAGCGACATTACCCCGTCAGGCTGCTCAACTCGAGGATTTACGTCACCGTGCACAATCAGACCGAACGAGCGGCTGTCGAAGTGACCTGCCGCCTACGGGGATTGTCGTTCGCACGCCAACTGGCAAACGGTGACGCCGATTTTAATGCCGGCATCGGCGAACATGTGTTCACCATGCCGTTCTACCCCTACGACGACGCGTCCACGCTGGTGTCCTGTCTGGGATTCTTCAATCCCGAACCCGATAAAGACGGCGTGTTTCGCTATCAGAGTCTACTCGATATTACCGTTACCTACGAAGGAAGGGCCGAAGAGGAGTTGGTGCACGACATTACCGAAGAGGTGGCCGACGAACTGGGCAAGACCGACATTGCCCGCTCCATACAGCTGGACATCAACCTGCTGCACGACGACGAAGGCAAGCTCGCGGTAAGTGTTACCATAAATCCGTGGGACGGAAATATAAACATGAACGTTGATGCCTGATGATCCGGACATTGAGACTTCAACAACTTACAACTAATTGTATCCACACATTTAAAAAAGACAGAATTATGAAGAAGATTTTAGTTCTATCCGGCATACTGCTCATGACATTCATGGCAGCCTGCGACAACGAGGAGAGTGTCATCACACCCGCCCCCGTGCAAAGTGACCTGGATGGAGTGCTCTCCATCAAACTGACCAATCCCGCCACAACGACGCGGATGGTGGGCGATGCCTTTCCCGACGCGGCGGAAAACACCATCAGCCGACTGACCGTCATCGTAGCGTCCGGACTGGGAGAAGAAAGCCCGTACCTTCCGGACAGGAAGCCGCGCGGCCACGTGGTGGTCAAGGATTTTGAGGCGACCGAGCTGGCGAGCGGCACGGTCGATATGGAATGTTATTCGGGCAAGGGACACATCTATTTCGTGGCCAATATGCCCAAAGGCTTTTTCAAGAACGCCGCATGGAAAGACAACGCCTGGGATCTCCCGCTGTTGACCCTCGAAGGCACGGCGCTCGCCGCCGACGGCACCGCCCTGACCGAGCAAAACCCGGCCATGCTGCCGATGGACGCACGCCTCGACGACGTCGTGATAAAAGGCAACAACGAGGTGACACAGCTGGGCACCGTGACGCTGACACGTGCCGTATCGCGCGTCAGCGTGGAGAAGGTGGCGGTGAAGTACACGAACTCGAACGATGACGACCTGGCGAACAACAACTTCTTGGTGACGGACATATATATAAAGGAAGCGCAAGACGTGTTCGACCTGTTGGACGCCAACGCGACCTTCACGGGAAGACCTACCCTGGGTGGCTATACCAATGAAGGGGCGCCGGCGACAGAGTGGCTGCGCTCGGCCGTCAACGCTACGGCGACCAACGAAAGCGACAACGTGCTCGGCGGCAAAAAGTATTGGTTCTATGTCTTCCCCGACCGATTGGAAGGATCGAGGCCGGGTTCCATCAGGATCCAGTCGAACACCTACGTCGGCATTCGTGGCAAGCAGGTCGTCAACGGCGCCGCGCCGGTGGACAAGTTTATCGGCGCCTATCTGCTCAGGCCCGGCAACGGCGTGACCGTGACCGACAAAGACGGCAATCCCTTCCAACTCGACGAGATGATGCAGCGAAACATGCGCTACAACATCAACTTCACCATCAAAGGTACTTCGCAACCCGGTCGCGACGCCGAGATAGAGGTGAAGGTGACCATGCAGGACTGGGATGAATACAATCAAAATGTAAACTTATAAAAGCGTACTGATATGAAACTATATAAACTCATATTCATGCTGATGGCAGCGATAGCTGTCACGGCATGTAGCGACGACGACATCGCGCCGACACAACAGGAACAACAAGAGCTGAAGGAGGGCGAAGCCCTATTGCAGGTAAACCTCAGCGTAAATGGCTCAAACGCGACACGCACCGCGGCGGCACTGGACGGGGAGGACTATATTAACGGGATAGGAATACTGGTGTTCGACAGCAACGGCGATAGGATTGTCTATAAGACCAAATTCCAGAATGGGAAACCCGCGGACCAGCAATACACGCTAAAGGTGCCCCGAGGCCAGGGCTACAAGGTGGTAGCCATAGCCAATTGCGGCGTCACGATATCAAGCATCCTGAAATACGACGACATCGCGAACCTGAAGGTGGATCTGGAGATGACACTCTATAATGAATATGGCCTGTTCCCCGATCCCGAGGGTGTGCTTCCTCCCGCCCATATCGCCCCCGAGAAGCAGAGTTACCAGACAACCAAGAGCATCCCCATGATCGGTGAAACGACTATAGATGTACTTCCCGAAAAGGATACGGACATTACGCGGGTTGACCTCCCCGTGACCCGTATGGTGGCACGTGTGTCGCTGAGTCAGATAGCCATCGACTTCCCCGAATTTACCCGTGACAACTATCCGGTACAAATAGGCTTAGGTATATATTCCTCAGCCTTGCAGAACGCCACTCGCTATTCGAGCATGGAATTCGATCCCACGAAACAGCCTGTCACCAGCGACTACCTGAGCGGAATGAATTACGATGGCGATATCGGAACGTATTGGCTCCACGATACATATCCGAGCACCGGAGGTTACTCGAGTTTTTATGAGATCGAGAATGGCATAGCGACAAACTGGATGAGGGATGGTGGTCATCCTCCCTATTATTACACATTCCCCAACAGCTCGAAAGATAAGCCGACAAAGTTGGTAATACGCGCGCAGTATATCTATCAACCAACGAATACCGCGGACAAGTACTATGCCATCTACTACTATCCCATCGTTATCAACACCGGCGAGGTGACCGACAAGGACGGCAAGGTGACGCAGGGCGACGGCATCGTCCGCCGCAACATGGTCTACGACCTGAAGGTAACCCTGAAAGGTCCGGGCAATGACCGACCCGACGACACCTTCGACGGAAACGTGGAAGTGAACCTCACCACCGCTCCGTGGGGCGACGTTATCAATCACGACGCAGAGATCAACTTATAACAGATAGCATTATGAAAGCAAGATACATATTTCTCACATTCATGGCGTCGTTGGCACTCGCCGCATGCGGCAACAACGACGAAGAAACAATATTCAACTCCCAAGAGGCTGGCGAAACGGACGCCATGCTAACCATAAAGATTGACGCGGGCACGCAAGGCACCCGAGCCGAAGCATTGCCTACCGGCAACGACGCGACCGACATGGAACGGCTCACGGTGATTACCGTCCCAACGGGGAATGCCCCCGCAGAGTATATGTACACCTTCGGGAAGTCGGAAATTCTCGACGGCAAGGTGACGATGAAGGTCAAATCGGGTAAACAGAATGTCTATGCGTACGTCAACATGACCGACGCGGAATTAGAGATATTGAAAGGATTGACAGACATTAGCCTGGTACGGGCAAAGAGCTATATGCCGCTTACCAACACCCTGCACCAAAGCGCGCTGCCATGGCCTATCGAGCAAGCCCGGATCAATGAATACGTCCAGTCGCCCGAATGGGTACCCATGTCGGGATATGTCAATTCGGTCAATGTGGCGCGCGGAGGTACGACACAGGTGACGATCCAGGTGAGCCGCTTCGTGTCACTCGTCTCTTTAGAGAAAGTGTCCGTCCGGTTGAAGGATTACAAGGGTGACGCCGCGGGGAAAGACCCTCAAGGTCCGCTGGTGCGGCCCGAGCGGGTGTACATGAAGAACGTGATGAGCATGTCCGATCTTGACATGGTTCCTACTATGCTACGCAACAGCGGCGATACGCCTATCGACGCCATTGACAAGACCACCGGAGCGGTGAACTATCCGTGGTTGGCCAACGACTTTAAGCATGCCGAAGCGGTAGGCATCATGGAACCCATCGTCCAGCCTACCTACGGATTCTACGTCTTCCCCAACTCGACCAAGAACTCGACCGACAAGTACACCAGCATGGTGGTGCAAGCACGCTACTACGCCTACGACGCCACACGCGCCGCGATAGACGACAGCACCCCCTACGAAACGGTGTACTACCCGATAGCCGTCAACCTCGCGGGCAATGGCATCACGGTCGACAAGGGTGCGGGCGACGGTGTCATCAAGCGTAACCAGCTCTACAAGATTAGCCTCAACATCACCGGCAAAGGCTCGGACGACCCCGATAAACCTATTCCGCCGGCTGAAGGAAGCGTGGAGGTGAACATATCGGTAGCCGACTGGTACAACATCTACACACAACAACCTGTCTTTCAATAAAAAGGCATCGAAACAGTACACCTAAGCACAATCACGAACAGTTGATATATTGAAGAGTGTATGTCAAGAAACGGACCGATTGTTTCTTGACATACACTCTTCGTATGCGTCCCCCCATGAACAATAGGAAGCCTGCTTGCGTTATCATATTATAATAGAAGCAAATAATTATTTCCCAATCCATCTCAGCACGGCATTGACATGAGGATACATGGTTACATACGACTTCTCGCTATACTACTTTTGCTGTACGTTTCGCCTATAGCCAAAGCAGAATCGAACCCGTTCGTGTCCTTGCTCAATCGCCCTTTCGAAGCGTATTCCGTTGAGTTGGATCACTGGATAGACTCCATCCGCCTCAATAGTCCCCACCAATGGAAACACTATGCCGACTTGATGGTAGAAGCCGCCCGCAAAGGCAATAAGGAGATGGAGGTAACGGCCAATTACTTCGAAGTGTGGCGACAAGAGGCTTCGGGAATCATGTCGCGCGAAGAAGCCACCCACCGCTACATCGAACTGGCAGGCACCGCTTACCGTGAGGAGCACCTGGCGCAGGCTCTCTACCTATTGTTCCATGCATTCGAAAACTACCGCCTGCATCTGCACAACTATGACATGATGTTCAAGCTCTCTGTCGCCATGAAGAAAATCATCTCACGCGTACCACCCCACACGTTTCCGCCGTTGCTCTGGTATCGGTTGGAGATCGGAAACATGTATTATCACCTCGGCGACGATGAGATGACCCTCCGGATGATCGACCCCATTCTTGACACTCCGCGTATAGCCGTGACCGTAGGAGCTTTGGCACCGACCTACAACCTCATCGGACTGATACACATGAAGCACGGACGATACCGAAAAGCACGGCACACCTTCACCCTCATCACCGAGCGCGAGAACCTGTCCCAACAAAGCTCCAGCAACAAAACCTATTGGAACGCCGTCGCGCAAGGCAACATCGGCAATGCCTATCTGCTCGACAGACAGTACGACAAAGCCATTCCACTGCTGAAAGCGTCGATCGACAGCATCGTGTCCCTCAAAGACTACCGCTACGCCTGCGGCAGGACTATCAACCTGGCAGAAACATACATCATGAAGCATAACGCCGGAAAGGCCTGGAGGTACATCAAGCTGGCAGAGGAGTATAACGGCCGGGCAGAAACGAAACGCGATGATGAGCTATATGCCGTGAAAGCCAAGTATTACGCGCTTATCGGAGAAACCGACCGTGCTTTCCACATGCGCGATTCGGCAGATATAATAGTCTGGGAAAGCCAAGAAAGCGTCAATCTCAGCCCACTTATCGAACAGATGGAGGAGGATCCCCTGTCGATATTCGAAACGTTTGGCCGTTCGAATAACCTCCGTCCTCGATACGAAGTCCCGGCTTCCGGTGCCGCCTTCGCCATCGTGAGCATCTGTTCGCTCTTCGCGCTCTGCTTCTATCAGCCTGCGTCCAAAGCATTGAAATACATACAGCATATTGTCGTAAAGCCGTCATTCCCGCCTCGTGGCATGTCGTTTCATCGGGTGGTGTCCCGTGGCGCGCCGCCACTTTCCGACGCCGACGCTATCTTGCTCTATAACCGTGCGGTTCACTATATGGAGAACGAGCATCCCTACCTGCAAGCCGACTTCACCCTTCCGAAGTTATGCGACGCGCTGAAAGTGAGCCGTTCCAACCTGTCATACTGCATCAACCAGGTTGCCGAAAAGAACTTCAATGAGTTTGTCAACCAATACCGCGTGCGGAAAGCCATTTGCCTGTTGGAAGAGACGGGCAATCAATACAGCATCGATGCCATCAGTACGGAGTGTGGCTTTCGCGACCGTTCCACGTTCTACAGGACCTTCAAGAAAGAGACCGGATACGCGCCCTCGGAATATGTCCGGACAAAGGTCACTAATCACTAATCATTTCGCCCCCCGGACTTAACCTCTACGGATTTCGTCCGGGGTGCTGATGATCAGTTACTTCATCGATCCGCCCACGATGTCGAGCAGCTCGCTGGTGATGGCCTGTTGGCGCGTCTTGTTGTACTGCTTCGTGAGGTCTTGGATGAGGTCGTTGGCATTGTCGGTGGCCACTTGCATGGCCAGCGTGCGCGCGGCGTGCTCCGACGCGCTCGAGTCCGCGGCGGCGGTGAAGAGACGCTGGCAGAGCACGGTGGGGATAAGGTCGGCCACTAATTGCTCGGGCGAGGGTTCCACGATGTAGTCGGCACGGTAGGCGGCGTCAGCCGTCGCGTCGGCGTTCGTCCCGTCGGCGGTGGCGGCATCATTGGGATTCCCTACTTGCGTAAGGTCGACGGGGAGGTACGCCTCGCGCGTCAGCACTTGCGTGCCGGTGGACTTGAAGTGGTGATAGATCAGCTCCACGCGGTCCACTTCGCCGGCGGCGTACATCTCCATCAGTCGGCGCGCCAGGTCGGCGGCCTCTTGGTAAGTGGGCTTATCGGCGAGCGTCTCGGCGTCGGCCTGCGGCTGGAATCCCATCCGCTTCACGGCCTCCTCCACCTTCTTCCCCACGGGGAAGACGAGGACGTTCTCCTTGCCCAATGCCGGGACGTACTCTTCCACGGCCTGGCCGAGGAGCTTGATGACGTTGGCGTTGTACGCCCCGCAGAGGGAGCTGTTGGACGAGAAGGGGACAAGCGCCACGCGCTTCGTCTCCTTCCGCGCCACGTAGGGCGATTCCACCCGGAGGTCGCCGCCCAGGAAGTTGGAGAGGATGCGGTTCAGCTCGCGCTGGTAGGGCATCATGCTCTCGATGGTGCCCTGCGCCTTGTGCAGCTTGGCCGAGGCCACCATCTTCATGGCGGAGGTGATCTTGCGGGTGCTCTTGACGGACCTGATGCGGGTCTTTACTTCTTTGAGTGAGGGCATGGTCGTCAGGCGATGAATTGTTTGGCGGTCATGGTGGCCGTATCCTTGATTCCCTTCTCCACGTCGTCGTTGATGACGCCTTGCTTGAGCGGGTCGAGCACGTCGGCCTGATGGCTGACGCGGAGCGATTCGAGAAAACTGCGCTCGAACTCCCTGGCCTGGTCGATCGGTACGTCGCGCAGCAGTCCGTGCGTGCCGCAGTAGAGGATGGCGATCTGCTCCTCCACGGGCATGGGGCTGTACTGAGGCTGTATGAGCAGTTGCGAGTTCTTGCGTCCCTTGTCGATGGTCATGGCGGTGACGGGATCCATGTCGCTGCTGAACTTGGAGAACGCCTCCAGCTCGCGGTATTGCGCCTGGTCGATCTTCAGCGTTCCGGCCACCTTCTTCATGGCCTTGACCTGCGCGTTTCCACCCACGCGGGATACGGAGATGCCCACGTTGATGGCCGGCCGTACACCCTCGTTGAAGAGGTCGGTCTCGAGGAAGATCTGTCCGTCGGTGATGGAGATGACGTTGGTGGGGATGTAGGCCGACACGTCGCCGGCCTGCGTCTCTATGATGGGCAGCGCGGTGAGCGAGCCGCCACCCTTGACCACCTCCTTGAGGCTGTCGGGCAGGTCGTTCATCTCGCGGGCCACCTCTTGCTGGCTGATGATCTTCGCCGCGCGCTCCAGCAGTCGGGAGTGGAGGTAGAAGATGTCGCCCGGATAGGCTTCGCGTCCCGACGGGCGGCGCAGGATGAGCGACACCTCACGGTAGGCCACGGCCTGCTTGGAGAGGTCGTCGTACACCACGAGGGCATGTCGGCCGGTGTCGCGGAAATACTCGCCGATGGCCGCTCCGGCGAAGGGCGCGTAGTACTGCAAGGCGGCGGGGTCGGCGGCGGTGGCGGCCACCACGATGGTATAGTCCATGGCTCCGTGCTCGCGCAAGGTGTTGACGATGGACGCCACGGTCGAGGCTTTCTGCCCGATGGCCACGTATATGCAGTAGACGGGGTCGCCCGCCAGGAAGTTGGATCGTTGGTTGATGATGGTGTCAATGGCGATGGCCGTCTTCCCCGTCTGCCGGTCGCCGATGATCAGCTCGCGCTGTCCGCGGCCGATAGGGATCATGGCGTCCACGGCCTTCAGTCCCGTCTGCAAAGGTTGGTTCACGGGTTGGCGGAAGATGACACCCGGCGCCTTGCGCTCCAGCGGCATCTCGTAGAGGTCGCCGCCCACGAGGCCCTTGCCGTCGAGCGGATCGCCCAGCGGGTCGATGACGCGTCCCAGCATCCCCTCACCCACGCGGATGGAGGCGATGCGCTTGGTACGTTTCACGGTGAAGCCCTCCTTGATCTTGTCGGTGGGACCGAGCAGTACGGCGCCCACGTTGTCTTCCTCGAGGTTCATCACGATGGCCATCACGCCGTTGTCGAACTCCAGCAACTCGTTGGCCTCGGCGTTGCGCAGTCCGTAGATGCGTACCACGCCGTCGCTCACCTGCAGCACCGTGCCTATCTCGTCGAGCTGCACGTTGGCGTTGATGCCCTCGAGCTGTTTGCGGAGTATCTCCGACACTTCGCTTACTCTTATGTTATCAGACATTATACAATTCTCCTATTCTTATCTATAAACTGTTGTTTCACGCGTTTGAGCTGCGTGGCCACGCTGGCGTCGAGGCGATAGTCGTTGATGTCGAAGATGAATCCTCCCTCGATCTCGGGCACCACCCACGTCTCCAGCTCCATGTCGGCGTGCAGCACGTGCGCCGCCGCCTGGCGGATGCGTTCCTCGGTCGCCTTGTCGACGGGCACGGCGGTGATGAGCCGTCCCACGCCGATGTGCTTGAGCTTGCGGTAGAGGTCGAGGTACATCAGCGAGATGAACTGTAGGTACCCCTCCCGCTTGTTGCGCAGCACGAGAGTGACGAAACGCACGAACTCGCGCACGGACTCGCCGTCGCCGTCGGCCGCCGCGCACACCAGCGCGAGCTTCTCGCGGATGGAGACGACGGGGTTGTCGAGCGTCGCGCGCAGCTGTGGCTGGCTGTAGAACCCGTAGGAGAGGTTGTACATCTCCTGGTAGATCCGTTTCGCCATCCCCTTCTCCGTGGCGTACTCGAGCAGCGCCTTGGCGTATCGCATGGATAGTATTCCGACTTCCATCTCGCGTCAGTTCTTATTGGGGGTTAATACTTCGTCGAGCATGCGGTCGATCATGCCCATCTGCGCCTCCTTGTCGGCCAAGCTCTTGCGGAGCACCTTCTCTGCGATGTCGACGGAGAGGGCGGCCACTTGCCGGCGGATGTCCCTGATGGCCTCTTCCTTCTCGCGTTGGATCTGCTCCTTCAGGGCGGCCAGCTCTTTCTGCGCCGTCTTCTCGGCGGCCTCGCGGGCTTGGTGGATAATCTTCTCGCGCTCGGCCATGGCCTCCTTGAGGATGCGTCCTTGCTCCTTGTTGGCCGCGGCGACGATGGCCTCTCCCTCGGCTTTGAGGTCGGCCAGCTTGACGTTGGCCTCGCGGGCCACCTCCAGCGACTGGTCGATGTACGCCTTGCGATCCTCCACCATCTTGACGATGACGGGGAAGCCGTACTTGGCCAGTATGACAAACACCACGCCGAAGGCGATGACCATCCAGAAAAGCAGTCCGCTATCGGGTATAAGCAATGACATACGCTCGGGCTTTTAGAGGAAGATGACCAACAGGCAAACCACCAGCGCCAACAGCGCCACGCCCTCCACGAGGGCAGCCGCGACAATCATGTTCGAGCGGATGTCGCCCACGGCCTCGGGCTGGCGTCCGATGGCCTCCATGGCCAGACCGCCGATCTTGCCGATGCCGATGCCGGCGCCGATAGCCGCCAGGCCCGCGCCCAGCGCGGCGCCCATCTTACTGATTCCAGCCGCACCTACGGCAGCTTGCAACAATACTGAAGTTGATAGTAACATAACTTTCTATTTTTTAAGTGATTCAATAATTTCTTTTTTCTCGCCTCCCTCCTGCGCCAGGCCGATGAACACGGCCGAGAGCATGGTGAAGACATAAGCTTGGATAAAGGCCACCAGCAGTTCCAGCAGGTTCATGAAGATGTTGAACGCTACCGACACCACGGTGAACGTGCCCGTGAAGACGGGTCCCATGCTCGCCCCGATAAAGATGAGGCAAGTGAGCACCACCATCGCCATGTGCCCCGACAGCATGTTGGCGAACAGACGAATCATCAGCGCGAAGGGCTTGGTGAAGATGCCGAAGAACTCGATGAACGGCATCATCGGGATGGGCACCTTGAGCCACCAGGGCACGTCGGGCCAGAAGATGTCCTTCCAGTACGTCCGGGTACCGAAGACGTTGATGAGCACGAACGTGCAGACAGCCAGCACGAGGGTGATGGCGATGTTGCCCGTCACGTTGGCCCCGCCGGGGAAGAAGGGGATCAGCCCCATCAGGTTATTGATGAAGATGAAGAAGAACGCCGTCTGCAGATAGGGCGCGAACTTCCGGTAGTTGGGGCCTATGCCGGGCTTGATGACGTCGTCGTTGATCATCATGATAAACATCTCCATGAATCCCACGAAACCTCCCGGCGAGAGCGACCCCAGCGGACGCTTGCGGTACCAGCGGGCGGTGTAGAGGATGATGAGGACGAGCAGCGCGCTGTTGATGAGCAGCGCCAGCGTCACCTTGGTGATGGAGATGTCCCACGGGCGGACCTCCTGTCCGTCGGCTCCCGTCTCCACGATCTTTCCCTCGTACTTGCTGCCCGCGGGGGCTATATGAAAGCCCTCGTACGTGCCGCCGTCGCGCTCCAGCGTGGAGTAGAGGAAGGCGTGCCATCCCGTCGTGCGGCTATACACGATGATAGGCAGCGGGATGCTGAGGCGCGTCTGCCCCACGGTAGTGATCTCCCACTCGTACGCGTCGCCGATGTGGCCGAACATGACGCTCTTCACGTCCACCGGGCTTTTTCGATCCTCGGCGGCGGCATGTGTCCCGACCCCAAAGAGGCAGGCCAGCAGCAACAGCGGGGTTATGATATTACGCAATTGTTTCATATTCTATTCTCTTGGTTAACGAGGGGACAAGGGGACGAGGGAACGAGGGAGACAGTCTTAGTCTCCGGTCCGCGAGGCCCTTGTCAACTCGTCTCTTTTTTAACTTGTCTCCTTGCCTCCTCCTTTCCTCGCGAAGAATATCGTCTCGTAGACCAGGTATAGCAGGTAGAAGAAGACGAACACCAGCAGGAACTCCTTGACGTGATGTCCCACCAACAGGCAGTAAGCCACGGCAACCAATGCCGACAGCACGAACTTGACCATCTTCAGGGCCATCAGCCAAAGTGGCGCCTGGCGCGTGTCGCGACGGCGGTAGAGGATGTAGAAGACAAGCAGCTCGAGCAGGAAGAAATAGAGCGGAATGAGGGGGTAAGCCTCGAAATAGGCTTGCGGGAAGACCTCTTTCAGCAGGAGGTCGACCACTCCGCCGCTAATGGCAGTAAGCAGCGTCAGGCCGATCAGGTAATTTCGCTTCGTTCGTTCCATACTCATCGCTTCTGTTTTTTCGTTCGGGTATATACCTTATTATATATGTATGCTATGGCTTCGCTTGGACAACGACGCAGACGGAGACCACGTTCGCGCTCTCCTCCACGAATCCGCCCCGCACCTCGAGCGAGCGCTCCTCGCCGTCGGCCGCCGTGACGTAGCTCACCGTGCCCGCCTTGAGCGACGACACGATAGGCGCGTGCTGCGGCAGGATGGAGAACACCCCCATCGTTCCGGGCAGCGTGACCTGGCGAACCTCACCGTCGAACAACACTTTCTCGGGCGAGACGATACTTACACGCAATGCTTTCGTCGTCATGCCGTCTTCGTTTGTTCGAGTAACGTCTTGCCTTTCTCGATGGCCTCCTCGATGGTGCCCACGTTGAGGAACGCCTGCTCGGGCAGGTTGTCCACCTCACCGTCCAAGATCATCTTGAAGCCCTTGATGGTGTCTTCGATGCTCACCATCACGCCGGGCACGCCGGTGAATTGCTCGGCCACGGAGAACGGCTGCGAGAGGAAACGCTGTACGCGGCGGGCGCGGCCCACCAACGTCTTGTCCTCCTCCGAAAGCTCTTCCATGCCGAGGATGGAGATGATGTCCTGCAACTCCTTGTTGCGTTGGAGGATGCGCTTCACCCGCTCGGCGGTGTCGTAGTGCTCCTGCCCCACGACATTGGGGTCGAGGATGCGCGAGGTGGAAGCCAGCGGGTCCACCGCCGGATAGATGCCCATCTCGGTAATCTTACGGTCGAGCACCGTAGTGGCGTCGAGGTGCGTGAAGGTAGTGGCCGGAGCCGGGTCGGTGAGGTCGTCGGCCGGCACGTACACGGCCTGCACGGAGGTGATGGAGCCCTTGCGCGTGGAGGCGATGCGCTCCTGCATGCCACCCATCTCGGTGGCCAGCGTAGGCTGGTAGCCCACGGCCGAAGGCATACGTCCCAGCAGGGCCGACACCTCGGAGCCGGCTTGCGTGAAACGGAATATGTTGTCGATGAAGAACAGGATGTCGCGCTTCTCGCCCTCGCTGCCCGAGTCGCGGAACGACTCGGCCACCGTCAGCCCCGACAAGGCCACCGAGGCGCGGGCGCCGGGAGGCTCGTTCATCTGTCCGAATATCAAGGATACTTGCGACTTCGCCACCTCGTCGTAATCGACCTTGGAGAGGTCCCAGTGTCCCTCCTCCATGCTCTTGCGAAACTCGTCGCCGTAGCGTATCACGCCCGACTCGATCATCTCCCTCAGCAGGTCGTTGCCCTCACGCGTGCGTTCGCCCACGCCGGCGAAGACGGAGAAGCCGTTGTGCTTCTTGGCGATGTTGTTGATCAGTTCCTGGATGAGCACCGTCTTCCCCACGCCGGCGCCTCCGAAGAGGCCGACCTTTCCGCCCTTGGCGTACGGCTCGAGCAGGTCGATGACCTTGATGCCGGTGAACAGCACCTCCTCTACGGTGGTGAGGTCCTCGAATTTGGGTGGGTCGCGGTGTATGGAGTAGGCACCAGAGCGGTCAAGCTCGTTCATGCCGTCGATGGCGTCGCCGACCACGTTCATCAGTCGTCCCTTGATCTGGTCGCCTATCGGCATGGTGATCGGTCCGCCCGTGGGGTGCACCTTCATGCCTCGTTGCAATCCGTCGGTACTATCCATGGCCACGGTGCGAACGGTGTTCTCGCCAATGTGTTGCTGCACCTCCACGGTGAGCGTCTTCCCATTGGGCCTCTTGATCTCCAGCGCGTCGTGGATGCTTGGCAATACAAGCTCGGCGTCTGTGCCCTCGAAATAGACATCGACCACGGGGCCGATAATCTGTGAGATATGTCCGGTAATCTCTGACATAAGCAATCTTTTTATATGATATAATATCCTAAATTACGTTTTTCAGCGAAACTCGAAGAAGCGGAAAGCCCTTCGCCTCCTCTCTTCATAAGATAAAACAGATTTGTCTCATTTTTGTTTGTCCATTCTTCCTTGTTTCACTCATCTATCCTGTAAATAATGCGCAAATGTAAAGAGAAAACCGCGCCATTGTCATCCCGTTCCCTCAAAATTATCGTTCAATAACACTTGTTAGCGCGACGATAACACGGAAGAGGCAAATGAAGTGGATCTGTCGCCAGTATCCGGCTTGGCTTCCCAAGCGTGCGCTTTTGGTAAACAGAGGATACATCGTTCGTTAATCACTGTGAAGAGCCGCGACAGGTTCGTGCGCTTTTACCTATCCATTTATCCCCTTTTTCTATCATATTGTTCGACTTCAGGGCGATTGTTCGATCCCAATTTGATAATATATCCAAAGAATAGGCAAAAATATGTTATGCGACATGTTTTTGAATTTGGAACGTAAGGCAAAAACACGCTATATTTGCACCGTTATCCTGAAAACAATCTTTTTACCTTAAAAAAACTAATACCTATTGAAAGCTAAAAAAAAGGGGCTTTGCGAAAAGCCCCTTTTTTTATGCCCCTGCCTCTCCCCTCCCTATCGACTTTTATTCGTACCTTTGGCGGTGAATATAAACATCGCTTTAAAACAGGTAAAAGAACATGTTCAGTGGAATAGTAGAAGAATACGCCACGCTGGTGGCATTGACAAAAGAACGGGAGAACGTGCACTTCACGTTCGCATGCTCGTTCGTGAACGAATTGAAGATCGATCAAAGCATCTCGCACAATGGCGTCTGCCTGACGGTAGTCAGCCTGACGGACGATACCTACACGGTGACAGCCATGAAGGAGACCCTCGATCGATCCAACCTCGGCACGCTGCACGTCGGCGACAAAGTGAACGTGGAGCGCAGCATGATGATGAACGGAAGGCTGGACGGGCACATCGTTCAAGGACACGTGGACCAGACGGCGACCTGCGTCGACATCAAGGACGCCGACGGAAGCTGGTACTTCACCTTCGGCTACGCTTTCGACAAAGAGATGGCCAACCGCGGCTACATCACCGTGGACAAAGGCTCGGTGACGGTGAACGGCGTGAGCCTCACGGTGTGCAACCCCACCGACGACACGTTCCAAGTGGCCATCATCCCCTATACGTACGAGCACACCAACTTCCACACCATCGGCGTGGGCAGCGTGGTGAACATTGAGTTCGACATCATCGGCAAGTACATCAGCCGGCTCATCGCCTATAAATAATCATGTAACGCGCGCGTAGAGTATGGAATCAACCGACTTTTTGAGATTGGTGACGGCCCGACAGAGCGACCGGGCCTACGATAAATCCCGCCCCGTGGAGCCGGAGAAACTGGAGCGCATCCTCGAGGCCGGACGTCTGGCGCCCTCGGCCTGCAACGCCCAGCCCTGGAAATTCGTGGTAGTGACCGATCCCGAGCTTGCCGTCCGCGTGGGCAAGGCCACGGCCGGACTGGGTATGAACAAGTTCGCCAAGGACGCTCCCGTGCACATCCTCGTGATCGAGGAATCGGCCAACATCACCTCCATGTTGGGCGGCAAGGTGAAAGACAAGCATTTCCCCCTGATCGATATCGGCATAGCCACCGCACACCTCACGCTGGCCGCCGAGAGCGAAGGCTTGGGTTCCTGTATCCTCGGCTGGTTCGACGAGAAGGAGATCAAGCGGTTGCTTGGCATACCCGCTTCCAAGCGTCTGTTGCTCGACATCATCATCGGCTATCCGACGAAGGAGAAGCGAAAAAAGATCCGCAAACCAGCCGAGAAAGTCATCACCTACAACCGCTATTGAGAGGATTCCCCCCCCGTCAGCGCGCGGTGATATGGAAGCAGGCCTGGTTCAGCTCATGCTTCACGTAGCAGCGTCCCTCCTGGCGGAGGTCGCGCAGCACCTCGGAGAGCACCCGTTTCAAGGTGTCGGGAGCGACATCCTGGAACGGGTGTCCCTCGTTATCCTTCTCGACCTTGCGAAACCGTTTCCAGCTGATGTCGAAGGTAGCTCCGTAGCAATGCGCGGAGTTCTCGGAGGCGTTGCCGTTGCGTCGTCGCAGGCGACGCACGTCCTGCCGGGTACGTAGCACGGAAGTCACGATGAGCAGGTTGGGATTCAGCCCCTTGGCCTCGAGCGAATCGCTGAAGTTGCGTCCGATGTCGGCGAGCAGCGTGTCGGCCCGGCGCACGAGATAAGGGATGGAATAGGTGAGCGTGTCGACCACGTACCAGTCGTTGTCTTCGACGCGTGTCAACTCGTCGGTCAGGCTATCGGCCGTCCGACGGTCGGCAATGGGTGATATGCCCACTGCCGCGGCGGCCTGGAGGTGCGTATCGTTGACGTCGGGGAAGGCTTTACGATAGTTGGCCACGCCGCGTATGTTGTGCGGCTGGTTGGGTCGGGGCGTCAAGTCTCCCTTCCGGCAGCTCGAGGTGAGTGTCAAGAAAGCGATGCCACATAGTAGTAAGCGTGTCCTGAGTGTCCGCATTGCCTTGGTCAATTCTCCACCCTCACGGCGAGCTGTATATTCTTGTTCTTCTTGAGGTTGTTGCAGATGGTTTTCACGTCGTCCACGTCGTGCACCCATAGCTGTATCTTTCCCTCGAAGATGCCGTCGTCGGTCTCGATGTTGAGTTTGCGGATATTGACGTTGAGCTGTCGGGAAATGACCTGCGTGATGTCGTTGAGCACGCCCACGTCGTCGATTCCCCTGACGGATATGTAGACCAGGAAGGTGAGTTCCTTGTGGGTGTCCCACACGGTGGCTATGATGCGGTTTCCGTAGCTGCTCTTCAGCTTCGCCGCCACGGGGCATTGGCGTTTGTGGATGATGATGCGTCCGTTGTCGTCGGTGTATCCCAACACGTCGTCGCCGGGTATGGGGTGGCAGCAGTCGGCCATGACATACTTCTCCTTGAGGGCCTCCTCGGTGAGCTTGATCACCCCCTTGGTGTCAATCTTCTCTTTCGGGGCGTTTGTCGGCGCGCCCTCTTTTCCCGCCTCTTCCCCCTCTTTCTCCTTGCCGCTTCCGAAGGAGAAGCTAAGGTACCGTTTCCAGTTTCCCGAACGCTTGTCCCTCAGCAGGTTCTTGTCGGCCTCGCCCAGGGTGAGGCTCTTGTCGCCGATGGCCACCAGCAGCTCGTCCATCGTGTGGAATCCGTGCAGCTTGCGCAGCTTCTCCATGGCCGACGCGGGATTGGTCATTATCTCCTCTTTCCGTAGGAACTCGCCGAGCGTTTCCTCGCCGAGGTTCTGGTGTGCCTTCCGCTCCTTGCGGAGGATGGAGGCGATTTTCGCCCTTGCCCGCGCGGTGGTGGCGAAGAGTTCCCATTGGGGCTGCACGCGCTGCGACTGCGAGGTAAGTATCTCCACCTGGTCGCCGCTCTGCAGCTTATGGCTGAGCGGCACGAGCCGGTGGTTCACCTTGGCTCCGATGCAGTGGCTGCCGATGTCGGTATGCAGGGAGAAGGCGAAGTCGAGCGCGGTGGCGTTTTGCGGCATGGTCTTCAGCTCTCCCTTGGGCGTGAAGACGAATATCTCCGACGCGAAGAGGTTGAGCTTGATGGTGTCGAGGAAGTCGATGGCGTCGGGTTGTGGGTCGTCGAGGATCTCCTTGATGGTCTTCAGCCATTTCTCCAGCTCCCCTTCGTCCTCGCTGCCGCCGCCGTCCTTGTATTTCCAGTGGGCGGCGAATCCTTGCTCGGCCACCTCGTTCATGCGCTCGCTCCGTATCTGCACCTCGATCCATTGTCCGTTGGCAGCCATCAGGGTGACGTGCAGGGCTTGGTAGCCGTTGGCCTTGGGATGGCTCACCCAGTCGCGCAGGCGGTCGGGATGCGGCTTGTATATCTTGGAGATGCCGACGTATATGTCGAAGCAGTCGTTCAGCTCCTCGTCGGGGTTGCGCGGCTCGAAGATGACGCGCACGGCGAGGATGTCGTATATCTCGTCGAAAGGGAGGTTCTTGGTCTGCATCTTGTTCCAGATGGAATAGATGGACTTCACCCGGGCCAGGATGCGGTACTTCAGTCCCATCGTGTCGAGCTTGGCGCGTATGGGTACGGTGAACTCGTTGAACAGGCGGTCGCGCTCCGTGGCGGTGGCGTTGAGCTTCTCCTCTATCTCGGCGTACTCCTCGGGGTGTTCGTACTTGAAGCTGAGGTCTTCCAGCTCGGTCTTTATCTTGTACAGTCCCAGGCGGTTGGCCAGGGGCGCGTAGATGTAGAGCGTCTCGCCGGCTATCTTGTACTGCTTGTTGGGCAGCATGGCGCCAAGGGTGCGCATGTTGTGCAGCCGGTCGGCTATCTTGATGAGGATGACGCGTATGTCGTCGTTCATGGTGAGCAGCAGCTTCTTGAAGTTCTCGGCCTGCGCCGAGGCGTGGTCGCCGAAGATGCCTCCGGAGATCTTCGTCAGTCCGTCCACGATCTGCGCGATCTTCGGGCCGAAGATGTTCTCGATATCCTCCACCATGTAGTCGGTGTCTTCCACTACGTCGTGGAGGAGGGCGGAGCAGATGGAGGTCGATCCCAGGCCAATCTCGTTGCACACGATACTCGCCACGGCTATGGGGTGCATGATGTACGGTTCCCCCGATCGCCGCTTGATGCCCTTGTGTGCCTGGTTGGCGAAGTTGAATGCCTTGGTGATGATCTCCACACGCTTGCGGTGCTTGGTATGGAGGTAGTCGTCCAGGAGTTTGTGGAACGCCTGGTTGATCATCTCTTCCTCGGCTTTGTCTTTGGCTGATAGCTCGTTCATGATTCCTCCTTATTTATATATCCTCAGGGTTTTGCCTGCCGAGATCTTCGTACCCGACAATCCGTTCCAGCGCTGGAGGTCGGAGACGCGCACGTTGAACCTGTCGGCTATGGTGGAAAGGGTGTCGCCCGACTTGATCCGGTATTGGGTAGGCATACCCTTCCCGGCCTGGGCCGTACGTCGTCCCCGTCGATCGGATCGTTCCTGCACGGCCACCGTGGTGCGGTTGCGGAAAAGTTCGCTGGCCCTGTGTTGGTAGATGGTGTCCTGCCGGTCGATAAAGTCGCTCACGGCGTTGATGGGCAGTCTCAGGGTGCAAAGCTGGCTGTTACCTGGCACGATGTCCCTCTTGTACTGCGGGTTGAGGCTCTTGACCTGTTCCAGGGGAATGTGGCAGAGGTCGGCCACCTGCTGGAAGTGCAGGGCACGGTTCACCCGCACGGTGTCGGTGTCGGCGGGCATGTTGGTCAGCATGGGGCAGATATTGTGTTCGCAGTAGTAGGTCATCACGTAGTTGGCGGCGATGAAGGCGGGTACATATCCCTGCGTCTCCCGGGGCAGATAGTAGAATATCTTCCAGTAGTCGGTCGCCCCGTCGGCCCGCCGGATGGCCTTGTTGATGGTTCCCGGCCCGCAGTTGTAGGCGGCTATCACGAGGTTCCAGTCGCCGTATATGTCGTACATCTCCTTGAGGTAGCGCGCGGCGGCCCAGCTGGACTTTATCGGGTCGCGCCGCTCGTCCACGAGGCTGTTGCTTTCCAGCCCGTACATCTTTCCGGTCCCTATCATGAATTGCCAAAGTCCCGACGCGCCGGCTCGCGATTCGGCGCTGGGGTTGAGCGCCGACTCGATGATGGGCAGGTACTTCAGTTCCAGGGGCAGGTTGTAGGCGTCGAGCGCCTCCTCGAAGATGGGCATGTAGAAGTTGGCCGCGCCCAGCATGAACGATACCTGCCCGCGCAGGCGGGTGGTGTATTGGTCGATGAACTTGCGCACGATGTCGTTGTAGGGCATCTCGATGACGGCGGGTATCCGTCCCAGCCGGTCGATGTACACCGAATCGCTGAAGGTGGGGTTCACGCCGGAAGTGACGCAATCGCCTTCCCCGCGTCGCAGGTAGCTCTTCGCTTTCCATTCGCTCAGCAGGCTATCCAGCGGATAGGTCATGCTGGGAGGCAGGTCGATGCTGTCCATCCGTGCGGGGTCTCGCATGTCGCGCGCCACCACGCCCTTGGGGTTCTGGGCGTTCGCCGCCGCCATGATGAGCAGTGTCGCCACGATGCTGATGTATCTTATACTTCTCATATATCGGATTCTCTACATTATATCTATCAAAAGCGCAGGGAGCATTGCACGCCCACCGACTTGTTCTTCAGCCCGCCCGAGTGGTAGGGCGACGCGTCGCCGTTGTTGTCGATCACCGCCGGCCCCACCCTCATGCTCAGGTCGGGGCTGATGTCAAAATTGGACAGCTCGGCATCGACGTAAGCGTCGACGATGGAGAGGATATAGACGCCAATAAAGGCGAAGATGCTCAGGTCGCGATAGCGCCTGAACATGTCCTTGCGCCTCTTCAGCGTATTCTTCAGCTGCTCTTCGTTGTAGGTGTATCCCGGTGGCAGCAGGTCCTGGTAGCTGTTGGTGTTGGGATTGCTGTCCATGATGTCGAGGTAGGCCTGCGAGTAATCCTTGTACATCTTCCCGTTCCAGCTCAGGGCGTAGGCGCATCCGGCAAATCCGCCGTAGATGATGGGTAGCTTCCAGTACTTCCGGTTGTAGATCTGTCCTGCCCCGGGGAATACGATGGCCAGCCAGGTGGCCTTGGTGGGGTTGGGGACAAACATTCTCTTGTTCGGGTCTGTCGGCGGCGGCAGGCTATCGGTCCCGACGGTTATGGGCGATTCGAGCTTCGTCAGCTCCCTCCGGTTGGCCTCATTCAGGCTGTCGGCGACCTGTATGCGGGCCGCCGACAGGCTGTCGACGGGTTGTAGCCGTCGGCCGGCCCACACCGCCGAGTCCCCGCGCGACGCGTCGGGGCGTAGCGAATCGTTCTTCGCCTCCGCGTCGTGATTCCGGCGCGCGCGGGCCTTGGGAGGCTCGCGCCGCCGCGTGACGGTGTCGTTCCGCTCGGTCGTTATTGGTGTTTGCGCGCATACATCAAGCCCTGCCATGAGCGACAAGACGCAGAGCAGGGTCACGATGATGGGGCGGTATGTTCGGCTTCTTCCTCTCATTTATTCTTTAGCGTGTCGAATATCTCCATGATGCGTTCCAGCTCCTCTTCGTTGCCGAAGGGTATGCTGATCTTCCCTTTCCCCTTGTCGGAGCAGGTGAGCTGCACCTTGGTGCGAAAGAATCCCGATAGTTGCTGTTTCAGCGTGGTGAACTCCGCCGGCAGCTTGGCCCGCTTGGGGGCGATCTTCCTGGCGCCGCTCTTCACCGTCTCTCCTTGGCTGAGCGACTTCACGATCTCCTCCACCTTGCGCACGGAGTATCCGTGCTCCAGTGTCTCCTCGAGCACCTTGACCTGTAGCTTGGGGTCGCCGAGGGTGATGAGCGCGCGGGCGTGCCCCATGTCTATCTGTTTGTTCTGCAATGCCATCTGCACGGGGGCGGGTAGCTTGAGCAGGCGCAGGTAGTTGGTGATGGTGGTGCGGTTCTTGCCGATGCGCTCGCTGAGCCGTTCCTGCGTCAGCTCGTACTGGTCGAGCAGGTGCTGGTAGGCCAGGGCGATCTCCACGGCGTTAAGGTCCTCGCGTTGTATGTTCTCGATGAGCGCCATCTCCATCATGTTCTCGTCGTCGGCGGTGCGTATATAGGCGGGTATCGCCTTCAGCCCCGCTTTCTGCGAGGCGCGGTACCGTCGTTCGCCGGCGATGATCTGGTACTCGTCGTCGGACAGCTTCCTCAGGGTGATGGGTTGTATGATGCCTATCTCGGCGATGGAATCGGCCAGCTCGCCCAGGGCGTCGGGATCGAATTCCCGTCGGGGCTGGTTGGGGTTGACCTTGATCTTGTCCAGCTCTATCTCGTTGATGGAGGATGAGCCTTCGGTGCGCACGTCGTCCATGGAGAGCAGGGCGTCGAGGCCTCGGCCTAATGCGTTTCTTTTATGCGTGGTCATTATCGGTACACTCCTTTCTTGAAGTTCATTTGTTCTTGGCTATCAACTCCCGGGCCAGCGCCAGGTGGTTCTTGGCGCCTGTGGAGTCGGCATCGTAGAGTATGGCGGGTATGCCGTAGCTGGGCGCTTCGCTCAGCTTCACGTTGCGTTGTATCACGGTGTTGAACACCAGCTCCTGGAAGTGTCGCTTCACCTCCTCGTAGATCTGTCCGGCCTGGCGCAGGCGCGAATCGTACATGGTGAGCAAGAATCCTTCGATCTCCAGCCCGGGGTTGAGCTTCGACTTGATAATCTTGATGGTGTTGAGCAATTTGCTGATGCCTTCGAGGGCGAAGTACTCGGCTTGCACGGGGATGATGATCGAATCGGCCGCCGTGAGGGCGTTGATGGTGATCAGCCCGAGCGACGGTGAGCAGTCGATGAGAATGAAGTCGTACTCCTCCTTGAGCGGGGTGAGCACTCCCTTGAGGATTTTCTCCCGATTGGGCAGGTTGAGCATCTCGATCTCCGCGCCAACCAGGTTGATGTGGGAGGAGATGACCTTCAGCGAATCAATGTCGGTGTCGAGAATGGCGTCGCGCACGTCCGCCTTGTCGATCATGCACTCGTAGATGGTACATTCCGATTGCTTGATGTCCACGCCCAGTCCCGAAGAGGCGTTCGCTTGCGGGTCGGCGTCCACCACGAGCACCCTCTTCTCGAGGGTGGCGAGCGACGCGGCCAGGTTGATGGTCGTGGTCGTCTTCCCCACTCCACCTTTCTGGTTAGCCAAAGCTATGATTTTTCCCATATCCTTTAAATTTGATGGCAGCGAAATAAGTGATTATTCCTTAGAACGCCTACGCCGACGGCCAAACTTTATGTTTTTTGTTGATAAGTCCCCTCTTTTGTTAATAACTGGTAGGAACGAAGCGGGCCTATCGGCGCGAATATACGCTTTTATCTCCGGATTTCCGCTTTTATCCGCGTCGGCTTGCGTAAGATTAAGATTTAGAGGCCAAGCTTTACAGTTAAAAGTGCCCCATTTCTTTTTCCGCTTCGTCCAAAAGGCATATCTTTGCCCGCGGCACGCGCCAACATCACCCTTTAAAGACGAGCAGTTATGGAAACAGTGAAAGAAATACCTTACGGAATGTCGAACTTCGAGGACCTCGTTACGCAGAATTGTTACTACGTGGACAAGACGAAGTACATTCCCTTGCTGGAGGAGCAATCGCGTTACCTCATCTTCATCCGTCCCCGCCGTTTCGGGAAGAGCTTGCTACTCAGCATGCTGCGGTCGTACTACGACATCGCGCAAAAAGAGAAGTTCGGGCAATTGTTCGGCGACCTCTGGATAGGCAAACGTCCCACGCACAGGCAGGGCACGTACCAAGTGCTGCATCTCGACTTTTCCAAAATAGGGGGAGATATAGACGATCTGGCCGAGCGGTTCGACGCTTACAGCGCCGCACGGCTGAACGATTTCATGGATCGCTATCGCGGATATTACGACGATGAGATCGTCGAGCGTTTCAACGCGGCGGAAAAAGGGAGTTCCAAACTGGACATCCTCGACGCGGCGGCCCGGCGGAAAGGCTACCCGCTCTACCTTATCATCGACGAGTACGACAACTTCACCAACGTGGTGCCGGGTGAGCAGGGAGAAGAGATCTATCATGCCATCACGCGCGCCAGCGGATTCTACCGCGACGCCTTCAAGAACTACAAGGGCATGTTCGACCGCATCTTCATGATCGGCGTCAGCCCCGTCACGCTCGATGACTTCACCAGCGGTTTCAACATCGGCTGGAACATCAGCACCGACCCCCAGTTCAACATGCTGCTCGGCTTCTCCGAGGAGGACGTGCGCGCCATGCTCCGCTACTACAGCGAGGCGGGCGCGCTGAAGGGCGACGTGGAGGCGATGATCGAGGAGATGAAGCCGTGGTACGACAACTACTGCTTCGCGCCCGAAAGTCTGAACACCGACCCCAAGATGTTCAACAGCGACATGGTACTCTATTACCTGCAGAACCGGCTACGACAGGGAACGGCACCCAGGTCGATGGTCGATCCCAACACCCGCACGGACTACAACAAGATGAAGCG
>JAISIZ010000023.1 GCA_031261785.1 Mediterranea sp. (in: CFB group bacteria) | reverse complement strand
GCTTTTGTAATCAGATTTCGGGAATGGGAAAAAAAGCCCGAGCTTTTGTAATCAGATTTCGGGAATGGGAAAAAAAGCCCGAGCTTTTGTAATCAGATTTCGGGAATGGAGAAAAAAGCCCGAGCTTTTGTAATCAGATTTCGAGAATGGAGAAAAAAGCCCGGGCTTTTGTAATCAGATTTCGGGAGCGGAGAAAAAAGCCCGGGCTTCTCGTCTCATGCGGATTTGCATGAAGCTTTCGCGTCTTCGCGATAGGACCTTGCATGACGCCTTTTCGAGGGGTGAGAAAAATGGGTGGCGCATTGACGAAGTCAGGAGAAATAAAGGTTCATGCGCGAAAGTCCGTGGATGATCCAGTTCTACGACAGACTGAATATCAACTGACTTCGACGGTATTCAAGTTGGAGTAAACAAGCCAAGGAGGAGGTCCCGAAAGGCAGCCTCAGGCAGGGAAGGATCGATGAGGGGCTGTTGCTAAGGGGAAGCTGCTCGATGCGGCCGCTGGCAGAGGCGGCCTGAAAGGGCCAAAAATCAGGCTGTAAGCCTTTGCCCGGAGGGCTTATTAACCCAGCCCCACGCAGAGCGAGGAACGAGCGACACGTGGGGCTTCCCGCGGGTGTGTGGCGTTGCGGCCTGTAAGGCCAGCTTATCTCTTGAGGAATTTGTTTGCCACCTCAATAAAACAACTATCTTCGCCAACAAAATAAGGAAACAGATGGAGCTGACCCTATTTCTCGAAGAATACGGCACGCAGTGCGAGAAAAAATACCTGTTTGAAGGAAAGGAGGGATAAGCTGGCCTTACCCGCAACGTGATATGCCCACAGGAAACCGGGGCGTGCCGCTCGTTCCTCGCTCTACGTTGGGTTAAGAGCCTTTCAGGCAAAGGCTTTCAGCCACTTTTGGGCCGCCGCCGAGTCTAATGGCTCGCAAATGGTGAGACGCGGCACGCCACGTCTCTTGCCGATCATTACAAAATCTGTGCGAATCTGTGTAATCTGTGGTGAACTCCCTGCCGCCAATCATTAATCACTTCCCTTTTACCCTACTATCCAGCCGCTCTCGAATGGTGAGACGCGGCACGCCATGTTCTCTATACTGGAGACGGTACAGGATAAACACAGGTTCTGCTTCTTTGGTCGAACGGGGCGCGACGGGCATCCGGAAGAAAAGACGCTTATCGCTTTGCAACATAAGCGTAATATCCAGTTCTTTTTTTGAGGTGTCCCTCTGGGATTCCAGGCAATAAACGCACCGTTTTCGACGCTTTTTGCTTATTTCGTCCTCGACTTAACAAAAAAGCTCGTAACGACAACGGGAATAATCGCAATCTATATAAGTTTAATTTTAGCCTATTTATCATGAGTGAGAAAGTCAATTACAATGATCTTCTAAAGAGGAAGTATGTAGTTTTTTTGTGTGCGGGGCTTTTGTTCGCCACGCCGCTGTTCGAAGAATACGGCACGGCTGTAGCAAGTACCCATCACCCCACCCAAGCGCGAGTCGGGTCGCCACAGCCGAAAGGGCGAACGGTGAGCGTTACCGTGAAAGACGAGATGGGAAGCGTTATCGGCGCCAACGTGCTGGTAAAGGGAACTTCCCAGGGCAAAACCACCGACACCAACGGCAAGGTGACACTCGAAAGAGTGCCCGACAACGCCGTGCTTATCGTGTCGTACATCGGCTACGTCACCCAAGAGGTGCCCGTAGGGGGCAGCTCGGAGCTGACCGTCACGCTGAGAGAGAATCTGGAATCGCTCAACGAAGTGGTGGTGGTGGGCTTCGGCACGCTGGAACGCAAGCAAGTGACCAACGCCATCAGTTCCATCTCCGCCGACAAGATGTTGACGGGCGTGGGAGGGTCGGATATCTCGGCCGCCCTGCAAGGCAAGGTGAGCGGACTGATCATGAACAACCTCGGCACGCCAAACTCCGGCACCACCTTCCAGCTTAGGGGCGTAGCTTCCATCAAGTCGGGACAAAGCCCGCTCATCGTTATCGACGGATTTCCCGGAGGCGACATCCGCTCGCTGAAGCAGGAAGACATCAAGTCCATCGACGTGCTCAAGGACGCCTCGGCCGGGGCCATCTACGGCACGCGGGCCGCCGCCGGCGTCATCATGATCACCACCAAGAGTGGCACCAACACCAACGGGAAGATCAACCTCACCTACTCCGGCGAGTTCATGCGCCGGCAGAACTACAACGCTCCCGACATGCTAAGCGGCAGGGAGTACGCCGAGCACGGGATAGGCACCGACTACGGAGCCGACACCAACTGGTGGGACGTGATGCTGAACAAGAGCAACTTCTCGCAGAAGCACCACATCGGCATCAACTACGGCGCCGAGAAGACGCAAGTGTACGCCGCGTTCTCCTACGAGAAGCAGGAAGGTATCTCTTTCAAGGACGGACGGCAGGACTATAGCGGAAGCATCAACGCCAACTTCAGGCTCTTCGACGGCTGGCTCGAGATCAAGCCCAACGTGCGCTACACCCAAGCCGCCCGCGTCAACGCCTACCCCAACTTCCAGCAAGCCATGCGCAACAACCCCACACGCTCGCCTTACGACCCGGAGAGCGAGACGGGCTACAACGTCTGGCTGAGCGAGACGCACGATTACAACACGCTGGCCGACGCCATGCTGAGCGACTATTACGGGCTGGACAAATGGTTCCAGCCGCAATCTACCTTCAAGCTCAACGTGAAAGCCATCCCCGGCCTGTCGTACACCCAAATCATCGGCTTCGAGAACCGACAATGGGAATACCATTACTACCGCAGCCGGTACCACCGCACGGAGCTGGAGAATAGCCGCAAGGGAACGGCAAACCTGAAATTCAGCAAGACAGAGAACCTTACCTCGCAAGGTTACTTCACTTACGTCAAGGATTTCAAGGGCGGGCATTCGCTCAACGCCGCCGCCGGGTACGACTATTTCGTGAGAGACTCCGAGAACTTCGATATGACCAACTACAACTTCTCCGTGGATGGCAACACCTACTGGAACATCGGCGAGGGAACCTATCTCAAGGACGGCAAGGCGGACATGAGTTCGGGAAAATCGGTCACCGAGAAACTGATGGCCTACTTCGCCCGCGTGAACTATAGCTACAAGGACCGCTATCTCCTCGCGGGCAGCATACGCCACGAAGGTTCGTCCAAGTTCAGCGCCGCCCACCGATGGGGCGACTTCTGGTCGCTCTCGGGCGCGTGGCGCCTGTCGGAAGAGGCGTTCCTCAAAGAAATTCCGTGGTTAGACGACCTCAAGGCGCGTGTCTCTTACGGCGTGACGGGCAACAACGACTTCAGCTCCACCTATATGGCCAACCTGCTCGCGTCCGACAACTACTGGATGCTCCCCAACGGCAACTGGGCCAACTCCTACGGGAAGTCGCAGAACCTCAACCCCGACCTGCAATGGGAACAGCGCAAGGAATGGAACTTCGGACTGGACTTCACGCTCTTCGGCGGCCGCCTGTATGGCAAGTTCGACTACTTCGTGAAGCGAACCGACAACCTCATTTTCGAGGTCAAGGTGGCGCAACCACCTTTCACCAAAGGCACGCAAATACAGAATATAGGCAGCATGACGGGGCACGGATGGGAACTGGAGCTGGGAGGCGACATCATACGGAAGAGGGACTTCACGTGGTCGTCGAGCGTCAACCTTTCCGGAGCCACCAGCCGCATCAAGACACTGGCGGGCGACAACACCTATATCAACGGAAACTCCTTCGTGGCGCCCGGATCGCCTGGCGACGCCGCACGCATAGAGGCGGGAGTGGAGCTGGGGCGGTTCTACCTGTGGAAGTTTGCCGGATTCGACGACGATGGAAAGTTCCTGGTGTACAACAAGGACGGTGAAGTGATACCCGCCGACCAGAAGACCGAGAACGACAAGCGATACATCGGAAACTACGTGCCCAAAGTAAAGATTGGGTGGAACCACACCTTCGCCTACAAGAACTGGGACCTCGGCATCAACCTGCGAAGTTGGATAGACTTCGACGTGTACAATACGCTCAACATGTACTACGGCATACAGGGACAGGGCAACCTCAACGTGCTGAAGACCGCCTACACCAAGTTCGACAACATCAGGGGCGAGAAGCAGATCACCGACTTTTACCTCGAGGACGGGACGTTCCTCAAGATAGACGCCATCACGCTGGGATACACGCTGCCCCTGAAGAAGTACACCAAGTTCATCGACAAGCTGCGCGTCTACGCCACCGTGGGCAACCTGGCCTGCATCACCGGATACAGCGGCATGAACCCCGAAGTCAACGTGACGGGATGGGACAACGGCACCGAGAAGTTTTGGGATAACTTCTATCCCGTGACCAGGACCTACACCGTAGGAGTGAAATTAAACTTTTGAACGAACAACAAAATAGACAGATATGAAACAGAGATTCAATACCCTCATGAGCCTCGTCGTATGGGCGCTCACCCTCGCGGGGCTTCACTCGTGCGACGTGAATCCCGAGTTCTTCTCGCAAGTGGTCCCCGACACCTTCTACGATTCGCAGGATGCCGTATGGCAACGCTTCGCGCGGCCTTTCACGCATTGGCGCTGGTACGTGGCGCACGACGCTCCGCGGTGGATGCTGCAGGAGCTGGGCACCGACGAGTTCTGCCTGCCCACACGGGGCAGTGACTGGTACAACGGCGGCGTTTACCAGAAGTTTCATCACCACGAATATTCCGAGGACATGCAATATATCGAGAAGGGATGGACCAATTTCGGCATGGGCGTGGCCTTGGCGTGGGATGCTCTCGAGGACCTCGAGGAGGTGAACTTCGAGAAGCTGGGTTTTCCCGAAGGCACCCGCGAATCCATGCTCAACCAGCAGAAGACGCTCGTGGCCTCGTTCTACCTCGACGGGCTTGACTTCTTCGGAGGCGTGCCCATCTACACCAGCACGCAGATGCCGATGACGGGACGGTCGACGGCCAAGGAGACCTTCGACTTCATAGAGAAGCTGCTCGACGAGGCCCTGCCCAACCTTCCCGTGAAGGAGACGCCCGGCGCCAAGGAGACCGGAAGCGTCAATCGTGCCGCCGCGGCCGCGCTCAAGATGAGGCTCTACTTCAACGCCGAGGCGTATATCGGCACGCCCATGTATGCCGAGGCGGCGAAGATCGCGGAGGACATCATCGACGGCAAATACGGCAAGTACGAGCTTGAGAGCGACTACACGCAGGTGTTCGGCTTCAACAACGACGTCTCCACCGAGATTATCTGGTCGGTGCCCAGCGAGAATACCAAGCTCGAGACCGACGGCATGTACTGGAGCACCGGTATGCCCTACAATTACAAGAACTACCTCGGTGGACTGGAAGGCTCGGGCGCCAACAACGGCATGGGCCTTCAGCCCGGCCTCGACCCGCAAGGGCGGCCCTACACCTATCGCCTGAGCGGTCCATACCATAAGTTCAACGACCAGGACATCCGCAAGCAACCCTACGTCTACCTCGGCGATGGCCAATATCGCGGCATGTTCGTGGTGGGCGAGCTGGTCAACCCGATCAATCCCGCGTGGGACTGCAAGGGAAGCCGTGAATATGCCAAGCAAAGACTCACCATCGTGGACCAGGTGGCTTACTTCGCTCGCGTGGGATCCCCTGACTATCCCGACGTGGAATCGCTGCCATCCACCATCGCTACGGCCGAGGAGAACTCGTGCGTACGCCTCATCAAGCGGAGCATGCGTCCCAACCAGACCGAGAAGAACCGCATGTACGACCCCGACGTGCCTGTTATCCGCCTGGCCGAAGCGTACTATACCCTGGCCGAGTGCAAGCTGCGCGCCGGCGACACTGACGGGGCGGCAGACCTCATCAACGACGTGCGCGAGCGGTACTTCCCTGGTGCCGACCCCGACCCCGTGACCGCGGCCAACCTCGACAAGTATCGCATGCTCGACGAATGGATGATGGAGTTCCTCGGCGAAGGGCGTCGCCGCACCGATCTGGTGCGCTGGAACGCTTACGTCACAGAGGATTGGTGGGACCACAAGGCGACCAACAACGCCAACCTCAACCGTTTCCCCATCCATTACAGCATCATGGGAGCCAACAATTTGCTGGAGCAAAACCCCGGCTACTGACACAATCTTCCCCAAGCGTTGAACGCGCACACGCGGCACGGCCCCTCCTCGCGAGAGCCGTGCCGCTCCGCGTTTCTCGCCCCAACAGTTGCGTATCCGCAAAAAACTGCCTACATTTGCCCTCCGTATACGGATGATATGGAAAGCGACAAGTATATAAAGTCCAACCTGCTGAACAAGCTGAAGCAAGAATGTAGCTTCTGGTCGTACAGCGAAAACTCTGTCGATGATGTCCCCGACGATATCTTGATCGAGAAGACCTTGGTGTACCTTGATCTCGAGGAGATCAACCAGCTCTTCCTCATCTTCCCTTTCGGGAAAGTGAAGCGAGTGTGGTTGGAGCGGCTCGTCCCGCAAGAGGAATACCTCCATACGCTCAATCGCTTCCTCGCTTGGTATTACTTCAAGATAAGGAAGCCCGACACTTACCTCAAATCAATGGCGACACGCCATTTGCGTCAGTTATTGTCATGAATGGGCTGGCTCCACATACGCAAGCGGTGTTCCAGGCGGTTTCCGCGTTGGATTGCCTCAAGCCCTACCTGTTGGTGGGAGGTACGGCTCTTTCCTTGCAAATAGGCAATCGCCAGAGTGAGGATCTGGACTTTATACGATGGAGAACTTTTAAAGCGGAGGCCATGGAAGTGGCATGGCTACAGATAGAAAAGGAATTGACTACCATTGGCTCTATCCAAAGCAAGAACCTATTGGATATTGATCACGTAGAATATGTTGTTGAGAAGGTGAAGTTCTCGTTCTACGCCAGCCCTAATTATTCACCTGTCTCCTCTCCGGTTGCTTGCTTGGGCAATATCAAGCTGGCCGATCTGACCGCTATCGGCGCCATGAAGATGGAAGTGATGCTGCGCAGAACCAATTTCCGTGATTATTATGATATTTATTCCATATTGAAGAGCGGTGTGCCGATGGAAGATATGATATCGTTGGCTCTGCGTTATTCCGGCCACCGCCTGAAGTCTAAAAATCTTTTGGCTATGCTGACTAATAGTGGTCGATTCACACACGATGCGCATTTCGAGCAACTGAAGCCCGCATACCGCGTTACTCCACTGGAGATTGAGACATATATTAGGTCCAAGATCGCTGTCCTTTAGGCACTCCCTTCTTCCCTTTCAGGCAAGAAATATGCTGTTTCCGTCGCCAACTTCTGGATCTTCGCCGGCTGGTTCGAAATCAATCCCACGCGCTCGTCTTACAACCTGGGGAGCTATACGGGCTACAACGTTTGGCTGAGCGAGACACGCGCGGCACGGCCTCTCCTGACGAGAGCCGTGCCGCTCCGCGTTTCTCGCCCCAACAGTTGCGTATCCGCGAAAAACTGCCTACATTTGTCGCGACTAATATTTATTTCTCCTTCTGAAAGATGAAAGTTGAAGAACCAATGGGAATATACTATTCCCAAGAAGAGATCAGGAACGTGAAGCGTCAACTGATAAAGTCCATCAAGGAAGAAGACAACCTTGACGTGCTAAAACAACACATGCGGCTTCAATCCAAGGAAGAAGTTCCTGACCATCACCTCTCGAGGAAAAAGCGGAGAGAGATGTTCGATAGAACTATGCTTATTGGCGTTATCGACGAAGCTACCCCATGGGAAGAAATGAAAGACAAATTCCTGAAAGAGAAATACGGATTGAAATGAAAGTGTTCCTAGATACCAACATACTGATGGAAGGTCTTACAAAGCGAAAGCATTTCGCGGAAATTTCCAAGATATCCTGTCGTCCCGCAAGGAAGGATACCCTTACTTCTTCTTTTTCGCCTTCCGCAGCTCCTCGGCAATTCGCCATTGCAAGGCGGCGGTGTCTTCTTGTCCAGCTTTCATGAGGGCGTCGCCGAACAGCTCGTGGGCGGTGGCGTGCTCGGGCTTGAGGCTGGTGGCGCGGTCGAGGTCGGCCAGGGCACCCTCGATGTTGTCGAGGCGCAGGCGTAGCTTGCCGCGTTGGTAGATGGCCTTGAAGCTGGCTGGATGCAGGGTGATGGCGGTGTTGAAGCAATTCTCGGCGTCGAAGTATTGGCGGTCGTCGGCCAGGGTGATGCCTTTGCGTACCCAGGCGTCAAGGAAGTTGGGGTCGAGGCTGATCGCCTTGTCGTAGTTGGCCAAGGCGGCGCGCAGGTCGTGGGCTTGGGTGACGCATTCGTTGCCCATCAGCACGTATTCGCGGGCGTATTGGCTAAGGCGTTCCTGCTGTTGCCTCATCTGCTCCTTGAGGAGCCGGTTCTGCTCTCTGAGCGTGTTGATCTGCGAGAGTTTTCGGCGGATGAGGCGTCGGGGCGCGGGCTTCTCGATATCGTATCGGGAGTGTATGGCCCGGAAGAATTGTTCAAGGCACTCCTCCATGTCACCCCGCGCGAAGGCGTCGGCCGAGGCGGCATACTGCACATCGGCTTGCGCCTGCTTCAGCGCCTTGTCGATGGCGGCCCGGTTGTTGAAGCGTTCGGCGAAGCGCACGATCTCCGGGCGAACGAATATGTCGGCACGGTTGATGGGTTTGGTGAGGCGTATGCCGTCCAGCGTGGTGCAGCGGCTGAGGGCCACGTAAGCCTGTCCGCCGGCGAAGACACCACCCGTGAAGTCGATGACCACCCGGCTGAACGTCAGTCCCTGGCTCTTGTGTATGGTGATGGCCCATGCCAGGCGGATGGGGTACTGCGTGAAGGTGCCCAGCACCTCCTCTTCGACCTCCTTTGTCTTCTCGTTGTAGCGGTAGCGGATGTTGTGCCAGATGGCGGGTCGCACGTCGCATTCCTTGCCGTCGTCGGTGGTGGCGTAGATCGTTTCGTTCTCCACGTCGATGCCGGTCACCATGCCTATGGTGCCGTTCACCCACTGTCGGCCAAGCTCGTTTTTGATGAATATGATTTGCGCTCCGGGTTTCAGCACCAGTTCTTGCGAGGTGGGGAGGCTGTTGTCGGGGAAGTCGCGCTCTATCTTGCCCTCGAGGGTAACCGGTTCGCCGGGCAGGTCGGCCAGTTTCCGCTCGTTGATGCCGTCCACGGTGTCGCGCCGGGTAGCGAGGGTGACGTACATCTCCTCCTCGTCGGCCTCGTCGGCGGGCGGCAGTCCGTAGCGGGTGTTGAGCAGCTGGAGATCAGCTTCTCCGGCGGTATTGTCGCGGATGTGGTCGAGCACGCCCACGAAGACGGGGTCGCTCTGTCGGTACACTTTGCGAAGTTCGACGGACACCAGGTCGATCTGCCCGAACACGCGGGCGGAGAAGAAGTAGGGAGTGGGGTAGAAGCGGTTCAGGATTTCCCGCTCGTCGCTCTTCACCACGGGTTCGAGCTGGAATACGTCGCCCACCAGCAGGAGTTGCTTGCCGCCAAAGGGCTCGCGCAGGTTGTGCGAGTAGACACGCAGGACACGGTCGATGGCGTCGATGATGTCGGCCCGCACCATAGAGATCTCGTCGATAATGACCAGCTCGATCTGTTCCAGCAGCTTGCGTTGTTGCTTGGTGTACCTGAAGAAACTGTGGATGCGTCCGCGCTGCAGGCTGAGATTGGGGTCGTCGGGCGGCAACGGGTGGAACGGCAGCTTGAAGAAGCTGTGCAGGGTGCTGCCTCCGGCGTTGATGGCGGCTATGCCGGTGGGGGCGAGCACCACGTGCTTCTTCTTCGTCTGGTCGCAGACGTAGCGCAGGAACGTGGACTTCCCCGTACCCGCCTTGCCGGTGAGGAACACCGACTGTCGGGTGTACTTGATGAGGTTCAGCGCGTCCTGGAACTCCGGATTGTTGGTATCTACGTCCATCTCACGATTCTTTATGTCATTATCGAAGCCGCGTAAGCCATGCCTAAGCGATCAGCCCGAGATGTCGCATCGCCTTGCTGATGCCATCCTCGTCGATGGGTGCGGTGATGTAGTTGGCGGCGGCTTTCACCTCGTCGCTGGCCTGTCCCATGGCTACTCCAATGGCGGCATGCCGAAGCATGCTCACGTCGTTGCCTCCGTCGCCGAAGGCCACGGTATCCTCCAGGCGGAGGGCGAAGTGGCGGACGATCTCGTCGATGCCTCGCTGCTTGGTCACGCCCTTGGCGGTGACGTCGGCGAAGGTGGGATACCAGCGATTGTACTCGCAAGTGGGGGTGAGCGGCCGAATGTCGACCTCCTGTCCGGCCGTGAGGAACGGCGTCATCTGTATGATCTCCTTCCGTGCGGCTTCCTCGGCCGTCACGACAGGCATCACGTCGACGCGCAGGAACTCGTAGAACGTCCGTCGCACCTCCTCGTCGGGCTGGCACACCGAGAGGCCATGCTCCTCCACGAAGATGCAGGGGATGTGGCGCCGCTCGCAGAACTCGGCCATCGCCCCGACTTCCTCGGTGGGGATGACGCTTTTGAAGATGACCTCGTCGCCCGCGAAGCAGTAAGCGCCGTTCATGGTGATGTACCCGTCGATGAGGCCGCGTCGTTGCAGCTCGCCGAGGTTGTTGATGATGGCTGTGGGTCGTCCGGTGGCGATGAATATCTTGTGCCCTCCGCTACGGGCGGCTTCCAGCGCCTCGATGGTGGAGGTGGGGATACGGTGCGTGTCGAAGCTGACCAGCGTCCCGTCTATGTCGAAAAATAAAGCCTTGCTCATAATTGATTGGTTTATCGGTGCGCGAATGTACGACTTTTGCCGCTCACGCGCAAGAGCTGTCCATGCGTTACCCCAACGAGGAGGTACGCTCCCTACGAAGCCGACGGCCGTATGGGCTTTACTTCTCTAAATCTTTTAACGATTTATGGAAAAGGTACGCTGATGCCGAACAGGCAAGCAGCGTGCCGCACGGCGACAATATCTCTAAAAAGTCTTGCTCATTCCACCATGCCCATACGATGAGTACGAGGCTTAACGCTATCAAAACGAAACAGACGAGAAGCCATCTTCTGAGAGCGGTCTTCTTTTTCTCGATCGCGGATTTGTCGTTCTTCATGCTTATATGTATTAATCACTCAACTTGTCAGCTCCAATCCATGCTAATCCTGATACGACCGCTTGGCTACGAATTTGAAATATTTCTTTCTCCATACGGTGAAATAAAGCAGATTCGGGATATAGACCAAGAGCCAAATCGCGCAAGGTACCGCGACAGGTATGAGCGAGAAGATGGATAGCGCGAACAAGACGACCAGCACGCTTAGGCATGCGATCTGGTAGCTCTCGGGGACGCTTCGCTTGATCGCGATGCTGAGGTCTTTCTCTCCGATAGGCAAAGACAGCTCTCCTGTACACCAAACGCTGCTGACGAGGAATGTATGCCAGCCCTCCTTTACCTCTATACTTCTCTTTTCGCCTTTCAGCAAAGGAGAGGCTTTCTGTCCGTCGACGGACAGTCGCACGTCGAAGTCACTGAACAATGTTCTTGTGCGGTACAATGTCACTTTTGTCATAATCGTGTATCTGTTTTAAGGGTTTCTCAAACTTTTGAACGCCGAGGTTGCGCGGCAAAGATAACGTAATTCCCTTCATTATCGGCATACTTCGCCGATTTAATTATCGCACGATGATAATATGTGCCGTTTGGCGGCTTCTTCAAGCACTATTTCCACCTCGCTCTCGAAGTTGGGGGTGAACACGCCTTGCCCGATGTTCCGTCTCACTTCGTCGACGCTCCAGAAACGTCCGCCGTCCAACTCGTCGGGATTGGTGCGGATGGGACCATCGTAGACGGTGAGGTGAACGAAGACCAGCTCGCGCTCGCGGGCGGACTCGAAGACGTATTTCTTCAGGAAGTGAGGGGTGAAGCGGTCGATGCCCAACTCCTCGTACGCCTCGCGGCGGAGGGCTATCTCCACGCTCTCGCCCAGGTCGACGTGCCCCCCTACGGAGGTGTCCCAGCGGTCGGGTTGGATGTCTTTCCAGTGCGGGCGTCGCTGTAGGAACAGCTCGCCGCGCGCGTTGAATACGTGGAGGTGGACGACGGGATGGAGCGGGCGTGTGCCGCCGTGGCACTCGCCCCGGGTCGCGGCGCCGACGATGTTGCCGGCCTCGTCGACGAGGGGGAACATCTCTTGGTCGTTGTCGGAATGTGTCATGCTGGGATGTGCCGGGGATTAGGGAATCAATAGGGAAGAATCGCCATAGCTCAGGAAACGGAACCTGTGGGCGAGGGCGTAATCGTATATAGGTCGCCAGTTGCCCCTCACGAAGGCGGAGACAAGCAGCAGCAACGTGCTTCGCGGCTGGTGGAAGTTGGTGATCATTGCCTTCACGACGCGGTAGCGGTAGCCGGGAGCGATGATGACGCGTGTGCTGGTGTGGAGTGTCTCCATGTCGTGGCGGTCGAGGTATCGGAGCACGTGGCGCAGGGCATCGACGGCAGGGAGTTCGGCTGACGCCGTGTCGTAGGGTTGCCATTGCCCGACGCACAGCTCCTCCTCGGTGGCGTCGGGATGGGAGGCGAGGGTGACGCCTACATGGTATAGGCTTTCGAGCGTGCGTACGGAGGTGGTGCCTACGGCGATGGCCTGGGCATCGTGCTCGATGAGCTTCAGCAGGGTGGCGCGGCTCACGGAGATGTATTCGGTGTGCATCTGGTGCCCTTCGATCTCCTCGCTTTTCACGGGCTTGAAGGTGCCGGCACCGACGTGCAGCGTCAGTTCTTCCTGGTCGACACCTTTCGCGCGCAGCGCCTCGAGCACGCGGGGGGTGAAGTGCAATCCGGCGGTGGGAGCGGCCACGGAACCTTTTATCTTGGAGTAGACGGTCTGGTAGGTCACCTTGTCGCTCTCTTGAGTCTTCCTATTTAAATAAGGTGGGATGGGCAGTTCGCCAAACACCTCGAGGATGTCGGCGAAGGTCACCTCGTCGTTGTCCCAGCTGAAATCCACCCAGTGGCTGGTGCCGTGGCATTCGCCCCGCATGGCGGTGAGGGTGAGGGGCCGGCCTTTCACGGTCATTTGGCGGAGGAGCGTCCCTTCTTTCCATTTCTTGAGGTTGCCTATCATGCAGAGCCAGGCGACGTGACCGGTCTGCTGAAAATTGAGGGCGTAGTCGGCGGGCCGCGCCGGCTCGAGGCAGAACACTTCGATGAGCGCCCCCGACGATTTATGGAAATGCAGGCGCGCCTGTATCACCTTGGTGTTGTTGAATATCATCAGGCTGCCCGCGGGTATGTATCGGGGCAGGGAGGTGAAGAGGTCTTCGCTGATGTCGCCGTGGTGGTAGACGAGAAGTTTGGACTGGTCGCGCTCGGGTAGGGGAAATTTGGCGATACGGTCGTCGGTGAGTGGATAGTCGAACGCACTGATGTGGATATGTCGAGGGTCTTCTTGTTTCATTGCGAGCGCGAAAGTAGGTAATTTTGGTCAGATACCCATGCACTCGCGGTAGAAATCGAGTGCCTGGAATATCAGTTCCTTCCCGGCGGTCTGGTCGACGCGTATGTCGCCCACCTCGGCCAGCAGGGTGAAGTTGACGCTGCCGGCACTGGCGTTTTTCTTGTCGTGTGTCATGTAGTCGTAGAGGGTGTCGTACTGCTGGCAGTCGAAGGCGAAGGTGCCGTAGTTCTCCTTGACGAACTGTATGGTTTGCCGCATTTTCTGTCGCGGGAATCCCGTGAGGAGATGGGAGAGATAAAGCTCGCACACCATGCCCCACGCCACGGCGTATCCATGCGGCACGGGCTGTTGGCTGGCCAAGGCGAGGCTCTCGAAAGCGTGCCCCACGGTATGTCCCAGGTTGAGCGCCTTGCGTATGCCGCGCTCCAGCGGATCTTGCTCCACGACACGCCGTTTCACCTCCACGGAACGTCCCACCATGGGGCGCAAGGCGGAGTAATCGACCCGGCCGACGTCGAAGTTGAGCAGCTCGGCCCAGTGGGCGGTGTCGCTGATGAGGCCGTGCTTCAGCATCTCTGCGTAGCCGGAGAGGAACTCGCGGTGACTCAGCGTGCGCAGGAACTCGGTGTGGATGATGACGTGCGAGGCGGGCGCGAAGGCGCCAATCTCGTTCTTCAGCCCGTTGAAGTTGATGCCGGTCTTTCCACCCACGGCGGCGTCGACCATGGCGAGCAGCGTGGTGGGGATATTGACGTACCCGATGCCCCGCTTGAAGGTGGCGGCGGCGAACCCGCCGAGGTCGGTCACCATGCCTCCGCCGAGGTTGACGAGCAAGGAGTGGCGCGTGGCGCCTTGCCGGCTCAGCGCGGTCCACACGTCGGCGAGTGTCTGGAGCGTCTTGTGGGTGTCGTCGGCTCCGATATGTATTTCCGTGGCTTCGGCCAGACCACCGCTTCCCAGCACTAAGGGGAGGCAGAGCCGTGCGGTGTGCTCGTCGGTGAGGACGAACAGTTTGTCGTGGCCGCGTCGCGTCAAGGCGCGGTCGAGATCTTCCCGGATGTTCTCCGAGAGCGTGACTTCTTGCTTCTTCATCGTTCTTACGCTTTTGCGGGGCAAAAGTAGCTAATAATATCTTTTTTTACGTACTTTTGCGGCATAAAAAGATAACGCTTATGAAAGCATTGCTACCCGTATTCTGCCGACCGCTGGGATATGTCATCCTCGTGCTGTCGGTCTTCGCCCCGTTCCTGATGTGGAGCAAGTTCACCGGCCATAATTTCCTGCTCTACAAAGAGTGCTTCAAGCTGCTGATGATGGTGGGCTGCCTGTTCATCCTCTTCGCCCTGAGCAAGAGTGAGAGCGCGGCCACCGAGCGGATTCGCAACGTGGCGGTGCGCAACGCCATCTTCATCACCTTCTTTCTCGTATTCGCCAACATGTTGTGGCGGGTGGCGCGGGGCGACATAGCGAACGTGAGCACTTCGATGTTCCTCGTCTTCTTGCTGGTCAACGTCATCTGCCTGGAGTTCGGCATGCAGAAGGCAAGGGTGGACAAGTTGTTCAAGCGATAATTTTTCTTTTCCGTCATTTAAACCTTTCGGGGTTGGCGGGGTCAAAGCATACAGTAAATAGGTAATAATTTTGTCCCCAAAACCGTATAAACAAAGGTAGATGAAAAGAATTTCTGTCGCTATGGCGCTGGTGTGCGCCTTCGCTATTCCTACATGCGCGCAAAACAAGGTGATCACCGTCTCGGGACGGGTCATCGAGGCCGACACCAAGGCTCCGGCACCGCAAGCCACGCTCCAGCTTTTAGCGCTGCCCGATAGCACGTTCGCTTCGGGCATCGCCAGTACTAACCAAGGGCGGTTCACCCTGCCCAAGGTGGCGGCGGGCAAGTACGTGCTCAGGATTTCCTATATCGGCTACAACACCAAGCTCCTCCCCGTGCAACTTTCGGGTAACACTCCCAACAAGGATCTGGGCACCATCGGCTTGGATCCCAACGTGGTGATGCTGAAAGGCGCCGTGGTCACGGCCGAGGCGCCGCAAGTGACGGTGAAGGCGGATACGCTGGAGTACAACTCGTCGGCCTACCGCACGCAGGATGGCGCGATGCTCGAAGACTTGGTGAAAAAGTTGCCCGGAGCCGAAATCAGCGATGATGGAACCATCAAGATAAATGGTAAGGAGGTGAAGAAGATCATGGTGGACGGCAAGGAATTCTTTGGTGGCGACGTGAAGACGGGACTGAAGAATCTACCGGTGGAGATGATCGATAAGCTGAAGACGTACGACAAGCAGTCGGACCTGGCGCGCATCACCGGCATCGACGACGGCAACGAGGAGACCGTGCTTGACCTGAAAGTGAAGAAAGGCATGAACCATGGATGGTTCGGCAACGCCGACCTCGCCGCCGGAACGAAGGACCGATACAACGGCAAGTTCATTCTTAACCGCTACGTGGAGAGCAACCAATTCACGCTCATCGGAGGAGCCAACAACGTGGGCGACCGCGGATTCGGCGGTGGACGATGGGGAGGAGGAGGCAGCGGACTGACGGCCACGAAGACGCTGGGAGCCAATTTCGCCACGGAGAGTGATAAACTGGAGATGGGAGGTAGCGTGAGGTATAACTATTCGGGAACGGACAGGAGGACGATCCAGTCCAATCAGCAATTCAATGTCAACAATACGAATTATAGCAATAGCAACACGCTCAATAAGAACAGCACGAATAGCGTAAATGCGGATTTCCGGATGGAATGGCGGCCGGATACATTAACGAATATCATCTTCAGGCCTCGATTCTCGTATCAAAAAGGACGGAGTTTCTCGAATTCCTTTTCGGGGCAGTTCGCTGAGGACCCTTTCGAAGTGGTAGATAATCCGAATGACTACCTGGATCTCAACCAGCTGGAAAGCAATGACCCGTTGAGGGATCTGCGTATCACGAGCTCAAATAGAGACAGTCGGGGAAATACGAATAGCTTGTCGGCTAACGCTTCCTTACAATTGAATCGCCGGTTGAGCAGCAATGGACGAAACATCACCTTCCGGGGGGAATTTGGATACGGCGATAACGGCAATAAGCAATACTCTGACGAATGGATCCGCCAATATCGGATAGATACGATCAATCATATTCCCGTGGATAATACAAACCCGAGGTTCGTTACCACACCTACGAATAGTTACAACTATTCGGCTCAGGTGACGTATAGCGAACCTATCATAAAGAATACATACCTGCAATTCAGCTATCAGTTCAGCTATAATAGATCCGAGAGCGACAAGAACACTTACGACCTGAGAAACTGGCCTGACTGGAACGCCGACCAGCCCCTTCCGGATGGTTATCTGTCCAGTCGCGTGGATACGTTGAGCAAATACGCTAAGTATGACTATTTCAACCATAATATCAATGTCGGGTTGCGTTTCAACCGCACGAAATACCAGCTTAGCACCGGTGTCTCGTTCCAGCCCCAGAACTCCAAGCTCGAATACAACAACGGGAAAATCGACACGACGGTGACGAGGACCGTGTTCAATTTCTCACCTAATGTTGACTTCAGGTACAGGTATTCGCCTACGAGCCAGTTGCGGGTGATCTATCGAGGCAACGCGAGCCAACCCAGCATGGAGAACATGCTGCCCGCCACCGATAATTCAGACCAACTGAACGTGACCAATGGTAACCCGGGGTTAAAGCCGTCGTTTAACCATTCGATACGCATGTTCTTCAATACGTATAATCAAGAACATCAGCGTGGTATTTTCACTTCGGCCAATGTCAACATCAGGCAGAATAGCATTACCAATAGCCGTCAATACGACGAAAACTCGGGTGTGGCTACCACTACTCCTCAAAATATTAACGGTAACTGGGATGCGTCCGCCATGTTTGGCTTAAATACGGCCTTGAGGAACAAAAAGTTCACCGTGAACACGTTTACCAGGGCCGATTATAGAAACAATGTGGGATATATGTGGATCTCGGATGTCGATGAAGAAACTGGAAGGCCGTTGCGGTCGGGCGTGAATTATAGGAGCCGGACGACCAATCTCACCCTTCGGGAAAACTTGAACGGAACATTCCGTAACGATTGGTTCGAATTCTCGTTGAATGGTTCTGTCGAATATTCATGGGAACGAAGCAAATTGCGCCCAGAGACTGACCAGGAACCTTACACCTATACGTATGGAGCCAGTACGAACATTTTCATGCCGTGGGGGATGAGTATATCCACCAACATGACCAGCAACAATCGCCGAGGTTACAGCGATGACTCGATGAATCGTACGGAGTGGATCTGGAACGCGCAACTGGCGCAAAGTTTCTTGAAAGGCTCGCTATCCGTCAATCTTGAATTCAACGACATCTTGCGGCAGCAATCTAACATCAGCCGTTCGCTGACGGCATTGCAGCGTTCGATATCCGAGAACAACAGCATCTTCAGCTACGGCATGCTCCACGTCATCTATCGCCTGAACGTGTTTGGCGGCAAGGGCGGCCGACAGGGACAAGGTATGGGACGGGGTGGTTTCGGAGGTCCTGGTGGCGGTCAGGGTCGTCCCGGCGGTTTCCGTCCTGGTGGCGGCGGTGGCGGCTTCGGTGGCGGCGGACGACGTTTCTGATGCTTTCCGCTTGCCGATCGGAGAAAATGCTCTATATTTGTCAGCCGTAACTCACGCATATAGAGTATATACGTTGTGCTCGAATGGTTTTACCTCTTTAGGCAGATAGCCTCCACCGCGTTCGACGTGGTGTATTTTGGCTTGGTGCTGGGTACTATTGTCGTCATCATCCTCGACAACAGGAATCCGGTGAAGACCATCGCGTGGATACTTGTGCTCCTCTTCCTGCCCGTGGTGGGGCTGGTCTTCTACTTCTTCTTCGGGCGCGACCGCCGGCGCGAACGTGTCATCGAACGGAAAAGCTACAACCGCCTGTTGAAGAAACCCATGACGGAATATCTGGCGCAGGAATCGTCGGACACGCCGCACGAGTACATGCGGCTCATCAAGCTTTTTCAGCAGACCAACCAGTCGTTCCCTTTCGACGGCAACAGGGTGGAGGTGTACACCGACGGCTACTCCATGCTGCGTGCGCTGATGCGTGAGTTGCGGAGAGCCAAGCGACACATCCACCTGGAATACTACATCTTCGAAGACGACGCCGTGGGACGCATGGTGCGCGACACGCTGATAGAGAAAGCCCTGCAAGGCGTGGAGGTGAGGGTGATCTACGACGACGTGGGATGCTGGAACGTGCCCAACCGTTTCTTTGAGGAGATGCTGGGTGCCGGCATTGAGGTGCGCAGCTTTCTGAAGGTGCGCTTCCCCCTCTTCACCAGCCGGGTGAATTACCGCAACCACCGTAAGATCGTGGTAATCGACGGGGTAGTGGGCTTCGTGGGAGGGATGAACCTCGCCGAACGATACGTGAAAGGCGTGGGTTGGGGCGTGTGGCGCGACACGCACATTTTGCTCGAGGGCAAGGCGGTGCACGCTTTGCAGACGGCTTTCCTGCTCGACTGGTACTTCGTGGACCGCACGCTCATCACCGCTTCCCGCTATTTCCCCAATACGGGCGCCAAGGGAGAGGCGCTGGCGCAGATCGTGACGAGCGAACCGGTGGGACCGTGGCGCGACATTATGCAGGGACTGACGATGGCCATCTCGGGCGCACAAAAATACTTCTACATACAAACGCCTTACTTCTTGCCCACCGAGCAGGTGCTGGCAGCCATGCAGACAGCGGCCCTGGCAGGCGTGGACGTGCGGCTGATGATGCCTGAACGGTCGGACAGCCGACTCATCCACGCGGCGTCGCGCTCGTACCTGGCCGACGTGATGCAGGCGGGAGTGAAGGTTTACTTCTACAAGAAAGGTTTCCTGCACTCCAAGCTGATGGTGTCCGATGACCAGCTTGCGACCGTCGGCTCGACCAACCTCGATTTTCGCAGCCTGGAGCATAACCTCGAGGTGAACGCGTTCGTCTACGGCACGCCTACGGCCGTCGAGATGAAAGAGATCTTCCTCCGCGACCAACACGACTGCACGCAAGTGTTCCTCAAGAAATGGATGAAGCGTTCCTGGCGACAGAAAGTCGTGGAATCCGCGGTGAGGCTGCTGGCCCCGCTGCTGTAAGATGTGGTCGAAAGTCTTTACCCCCCTGGAAGGGAACGCTCATTTTCGTTGCTCCACCATCCGTATGCTTCCGTCGTCGTTATCCTGAAGTCGAATTTGTTCCAAGCCATTTGCGCGGCCTGCAATACATGTTGCGATTGTGATTAAGTCGCCTCCGGCAATTCCGTTACTCTCGATGTAAGATTGAGATATTGTCTGGCTATCTCGTACCCGATGGACGGCATTCTCCTCGCTGTGGTGGTCATACCGCCCGATGTCATCGTCTGTGCCAACAGTTCGTCGTAGCGGGCAACGTCGGCCATCTTCGTTTTGACGCGCCCCTGCATCCGCGATACCGCATTGCGCCAAAGCGTGAATTTTTCCGAGTTTTCGGCACGGCGGATTCCGTTTACCGTCCGGCTCGTAGCCTCGATCTGTGCGGCGGTTCCGCTTTCCATTATATCGCCCCAATTCGGTGGATACTGCAACCCATATTTCGCGTCGAGTTCGGCTAATTTGGCGACGACATCCCGAATCTCATTTTCGTTCACACGGTCTATCTCCGCCCAACGGTCGGTGATGCGTTTCATCTCCGCCGAGGCATCCACCCGCGCCTGCGCGTCTGTCATTTTTTCCGTCGCCTGAATATCCTCCATCGTATGACTGCCAACGGTCGCGCCGCCCGCCGATATCGCCGACATAATCTCCTCGTCGCTCTTGCCTTCGAGGGCTTGCAACTGTTTGAGCGTCATACCGCCCAATCCTGCCGCGCCCAACCGTTTGGCGACCATTTCCCGCGCGAGTTTATCCTCATCGGCCTTGCTCATGTTCCGCAACTGCGACACCGATCGACCCGTCGTTTGCCGTGCAATGCGCTCGGCATCGGACATTGCGGCGGCCTCTCCGCCAGCCTGTGTCCTTTCAATGGCCTCGTCCAGTTTTTCGCGTAGCGCGGCGATATTAGCGTGGAACGCGGTGCGGGCGGCGGATGCCGCATCGTAAGCCGCTTCATCCTGTATGATTGCCGCCAGATGCGCCACCGACGGCAGGTCGGGTGCCTGCCCGATGATCGCTTCGGGCGTTACCTGCGCCCGTGCCGCGCCGAATACTGTCATCAGCGAGAGCGTTAAAATCAGATGGTTTGTTCTGCTCATATTATTTCAGTTTTAATTATTACTTACTTGTGTTCTTTGTGTCGGCTACCTGATACTCCAACGTACCGTCTTTGAGGGTGAGAGAATGCGTACTCCAGTACAGCAGACCGTCCTCGCGGTTGTTCGACCGGCTGTCGACAAATTCGAGGTAGTAACCGTTCTCGCTCCGTTTCATTGTCTTTCCGGTGGCCGATTCGACCTGCCGCCTCAAATCCTCCAATGCCGCCTGATTCGCGCCATCGCCGGTCTGGAAAATCCGATACCTTGCGATAAACCCGAAAACTCCCCCTACGCGGTTGCCGAGGGAATACGATGCCCGCGTACCGGGAGCCTGGCGGAGAGGATGACGAAGGTCGCCCACCTCCAAATAGCTTCGCTCTGTCGTATCCCTCGGAAACGCACCCTGCGCGGGAGGCCATCCCGCCACCGAGCCGGGCCAGCGTTGCTTTGTCCTCTTTTCCATTTCGGCGGACTGCGTCGAGGCGGAGTGACTGCCCTGAAAGGGAGCCGCAATGCCGTTTATCTCACCTCGCACATCGGTTACCAGTCGCGTGTACTCCGCTTCGGTTATCAGCCCGGCGTTATATCGGGCTTCCAGACTTTTGTCCTCGTCCATAAGCGTTTCCATGCGTCGCAACTGTGCCGGACTGAACGAAGCGCCCGAATTTGAAAGTTCTTTTTTGGCGGCCTCCAATTGCCGGTTCAACTCGGTCAGCCTCTGTTGGAACTGTTGCAGGGTGATTTTTTTCGCCTCGAAATCCGCCTGAACCTGCCCGACCTCCCGCGCAACCTGCTCTATCCTTTCCGTATTCTGCGCCTGCACTTGTGTCGCACAGAAGAACATCGTCAGCACGAGCGTTATCATTAGAAATCTTACATTTTTCATGTTACTCTGTTCTTTAAATGATTATTATTACTGTGGTTCCGTGATTGTTATATCTGACTGCTTCATACTTCTTGTTCTTTAAGTTGGGTTGATAATAACTTCCGCAAAGTTCGGCAATGCGCGCAAGCCGTACTACCCCAAATTTGGGGCTTCTGCGAGTAAGGCGCAAAGATTCACCACAGAGGACACGGAGTTTCACGGAGTTTTGAGGCTTTATATTTCGTGTGCTCTGTTTTTTGCGTACAAGCTCTCCATGTCCATGCTCGCCATCTTCATCCTGCTTCCCGTGCTGACTCTGAAAAAGACTTCGTCAATGCGCCACCCCAATCATAGGAGATAAATAGTCGATTTATCCCTATTTTCTTTCCCCGCCTCACCCAAAAGGCGTATCTTTGCCCACGGCGCACGCCACATCACCCTTTAAAACGAGAAGTTATGGAAGCAGTGAAAGAGATACCTTACGGAATGTCGAACTTCGAGGACGTCATCATGCAGAACCGCTACTACGTGGACAAGACCATGTATATCCCCGAGCTGGAGAAGCAGGCCAATTACCTCATCTTCATCCGTCCCCGCCGCTTCGGCAAGAGCTTGCTGCTCAGTATGCTGCGCTCGTACTACGACATTGGGCAGAAGGAGAAGTTCGAGCGGCTGTTCGGCGACCTCTGGATAGGCGAGCATCCCACGCCGAGGCAGGGCACGTACCAGGTGCTGCATTTCGACTTCTCCCAGATAGGGGGAGATATGGACGACCTGTCCGAGCGATTTGATTCTTATTGCGCCGTACAGTTGGACGGTTTCATGGATCGCTATCGCGCATATTACGACGAAGATATTCTCCGCCGCTTCTATGGCACGGAGAAAAGTCGCACCAAGCTGGACATCCTCGACGCGGAAGCCCGTCGGAAAGGCTATCCGCTCTACCTCATCATCGACGAGTACGACAACTTCACCAACGTGGTGCTAAACGAGCGGGGGGAGGACGTCTACCGCGCCATCACGCACGCCAGCGGCTTCTACCGTGAGGCTTTCAAGAAATACAAGCCCATGTTCGACCGCATCTTCATGATCGGCGTCAGCCCCGTCACGCTCGACGACCTCACCAGCGGCTTCAACATCGGCTGGAACATTAGCACCGACCCCCAATTCAACATGCTGCTCGGCTTCTCCGAGGAGGACGTGCGCGCCATGTTCCGCTACTACAGCGAGGCGGACGCGCTGCGGGGCGACGTGGAGGCCATGATCGAGGAGATGAAGCCGTGGTACGACAACTACTGCTTCGCGCGCCGAAGCCTGAACACCGACCCCAAGATGTTCAACAGCGACATGGTACTCTATTACCTACAGAACCGGCTGCGACAAGGGGAAGCTCCCGAGTCGATGGTCGACCCCAACACCCGCACGGACTACAACAAGATGAAGCGTCTCATCCGCCTTGACCGGCTGGACGGCGACCGCAAGGGCGTGATCCGCCGCATCGTGGAGGAGGGGCAGATCGTGTCGAACGTGTTCGATTCCTTCCCCGCCGAGCGGATCACCAAGCCCGACATATTCCCCAGCCTGCTGTTCTACTACGGCATGCTCACCATCGTGGGCACGCGGGGCGAGCGCCTGATACTGGGCATCCCCAACAACAACGTGCGCAAGCAGTACTACGAGTACCTGCTGGAGGAATACCGCGCGGAGGACACCACCAGCCTCAGCCACTTGAGGGACCTCTACGACCAGATGGCCTTCGACGGTGAGTGGCGACCCGCCATGGACTTCATCGCCCAAGCCTACAAGGAGAACTCCTCCGTGCGCAGCGGCATCGAGGGCGAGCGCAACATACAGGGCTTCTTCACCGCCTACCTCAGCGTCACGGCCTATTACCTGCTCGCCCCCGAGCTGGAGCTGGACCACGGCTTCTGCGACATGTTCCTCATGCCCGACCGCGGCCGCTATCCCGAGGTGGCGCACAGCTATATCCTTGAGCTGAAGTACCTGCCGCGCGACCGCTCCGACGAGCAAGCC
>JAISIZ010000072.1 GCA_031261785.1 Mediterranea sp. (in: CFB group bacteria) | reverse complement strand
TGAGCAATCCCTTGGCGTCGGGGTAGCGCTCGCCGAAGCCGTCGGCCTCCGCCGTGGCGTCGTAGCTTACCCTATCGTCGGTGGCGATGGGGATGCCGTTCGCCCCGAGAAACGAGTAGTCGTCGTAATAGTTGGCCGAGAGGACTTTGGGGTTCTCCAGCGTGATGCCCGACACCACGTAACCTTTCAGCGGGCCGCCGCTTCGCCTCGCACGTACCACCACTCCCTCCATGGGGTTGGAGGCGAAGTCCAGCTCGTTGGAGCAGGTTCCTGCCAGGCAGGGACGGCCAAGGGCGTCGGTTACGGCGAACGCCCACTCGCCCATCGCCCTCTGGTTGCCGCTCTGCGTGAAGACGGGGTGGTCGGCGTGGTCGTAGACGACGTACGTCCAGTCGCAGCCGGGGAGGCGCTTGGCGATACAGCGTTGCCGCTCGTCGTATTTGTAGAGGTAGGCGTAGCGCCTCATCCCCTCCGTGTCGTCGCCGAAGGCGGACAGCCCGGCGGCCAATGGCGGAAGCACGTAGCACAGGTTGCCGAACATGTCGTAGGCGAAGTGGGTGTCGTGACACTCGTCGTCCTCTATCTGTCGGACGAGGATGGTCTGACCGAGCTTGTTGACGAACTCGTACCGCTCCGCGCCGTCCGCATCCGTGGTCAGTGTGACGAGCAGCTCGCCGTCCGCGTGGTACATGGACGTTCCGCCGTAGCGAACCAGGTAGGTGTCCATTCCACCCTCAGGAACTTCAAAGCGCAGGCAGCGCAGCTTCTCGTCGCCGTTGTCGTTCGTCAGGTAGGCGAACGTGGCGGCCTTGTCGTGTCCGTGCCACTCCTGGCCGGGGCCGAACTCCTTCACGACGCGCTTCAGGGGGGAAGGCTCGTAGAGGGTGAGGGAATAGGGGTTCTGGTCGGTGCCCGCGGCTCCAGTCTTCAAATTGCTTGGATTTACATAGTTTCCGCTATTGTATCCCGACACGACAGGGAGCCATCTCTTCGATTCCCTTCCCATCCCGTCGTATTCCTGAAGGGTGACAAGGTCTCTACCCGAGGGACTTCCCGCACGTTGCACGGATTGGACAAGCCTGCCCAAGCCGTCGAAATGCTCGACGCTTTGCGTGGAATTCACCGTGTTGAGGGCAGTGGCGATAGACAGATTGGCGACGGTGGGGGTGGTGGATCTTATGGTATTGACCAAGGATTGCGGCGCTGGGGTTGGAGTGGATGGCACGCCCGAACCCGAATATTTTCCACTAATCCCCGTATGCAAGATTGTTCCCGGAGAGCCGGTACCTTCAATCCATATATAATAAGTACCTATGGGCAACGCGTCCACCGTGAAATGATGGAGTTGCTCCGGATTGACATCCATCGTCTCGCCCTCCGAATCGCACAAATGCACGTAAGGATGGCTATATTCAGGATTCCTGAAAGCCTCCAGATCGAAAACTTCAATGGAAACGTTCATGACGCGACCGGTCACGAATTTGTAGAATACATCCGAGGTGTTAGGTTCCACGTTAGCGCGCTCAAAATTACCATTGAACGCTCCCGCGTATATCGGCTCTCTCCAGACTTCCCCTATTCCCTGAAAAACGGGGCTTGGATTCCAGGTAGAGACATATTCCCGCACGTTATTTCCACTTATCTCTACCCGCATAACGTCGGCGTCAATGGGAGGTTCCTCCACCCAAATGTAATGGATGCCGGCCGGTAAGTCTTGGCAAACGAGCGGTTCGTCGCTCTCCCACTCGACAACACTTCCGAAAGAGTTGCACAGGTTCACTTGAGGACCAGCTTCCTCCGAGGCGTTGGAAGCATGGGCGGAAATCGTGACGGTCATCGATTTGAGCAAGATGAGCCGATAATAAAAGTTCGTGGACGCTTGGTAGGTTTCCGAGTAACTGAATGCGTTATCGCGGACTCCCAGGTCGATGGGTTCTTCCTGGATTTCACCGAACCCCGTGAATCCGGACGCGGCCGAATGGGAAACGGATAATAGTCCCATAAGGATATATAATGTTCTTGTTTTCATGGCATTTACTTATTGGTGTAAGTGTATTCCTTCACTTCCAAAATGCTCTTCACCCCGTTCCCGTCCTTCACGTAAGTCTCCGTCAGGCGGCCGAAGGCGTCGTAGGAATAGTAGGTGGTTACGCCCCGCGGGTTGGTGACCTCCGACAGTCCTACCATCGGGACGTATTTATAGATGGTGATGGAAGCTTCCCGCAGCGTCTGATGATGTCGCAAGGTATTCAGTAATGACCAGTCCGCCTCGGAGGGGATGGCCTTGCTCTCGAGGGCGTTGATGGCGATTTCCCCTCCCAGCACGTTCACGAGGCTTTGGTACTGGACGTTCCTGAACTCGGCGATGGGGTACATGCCGCCGTAGCTCCACAGGTAACAAATGGACTGGCCGTTGTCCCTCACCTCGGCGGGACGGCCATGAGGGGTATATCTGTCGAAATAGAGCTTGGGGCGATACCGTGTCTCCTTCTCGCTGTCGTAATCCAGCGAATGGCTCGTGTCCAGGGTATAGACCGAAAGGGGGAGTATCATGCCGTTTTCTTCCTTGTGGGTCGTCCTTGTCCCCGACATGATGTTGCCGCTCCACCTGACAACGCTCTCCACGGGAGTGCCGATCATGTTTCGCTCGACCATCAGGCTGTTGGTATAATCGGTAAAGTCGAAAGGATACTTGTACTCCTCTTCCCGCTCGATGCCGTCGCCGAGCGTCGTAAGCTTCCACAGGAGATCCCTGCCGTTGTAGGCGTACTCCTTTCGCTCCGTGAATTCTCCCGTGGAAGTAAAGGTCGTGGTGTTCTCATGGGATTTCATGGGCCATTCTATGCGGTAAGTGTAGACAAATGAATACTTTCTGTTCTTCTCCGGATCCAAAATCCCGAAAACAAGTTGGGCATAAGTCACGCGATAATCGTATTCCGTCGACTTTACCAAGGTATTGTTGGCGTATTGTTCCACCTTTTTCGCCAATCCATTTTTATACTGTATATATAATGGGCCGGTAGGATACCATTCGTCGAGCAGCTCCTCCATGTCGTTGTGGAAATAATACTTGGTGGAGGACGTGTCCGTCCCGTCGGACACGCTCTCCCTCACCCAATCGTATCCCACGAAGTTCCCGTGGCCGAAGGAGGAGAGCGGCCTTCTCGATTCGGATACTTGCGCGATATAGGATCTGTAGAGGAAGCCTCTGTTTGTATAGAAATAGAGCGCAGGGGTGACGATCACCGTCCCCGTAGGATAACTGAACGAGCGGACGGTGGCATCCGTACGGATCTCCTTGATTCTCAACCCTGCCGTTCCTGGGGGAATGGAGGCAGTCGATCCGTCTCCGTCGTTCACGATGGGCAAAGGCTCCAGATTCTCCACGTCAAGGTTCCATTCGCAGCAGACGTCTTTGGGAGGGGTGTATGCCTCAAATTCGTAAATGCCGGGCAACAGCTCGTAAGATCTCTCCACCGGATAGTGATAGCAACCTTCTTCGCCCTCATATAACGGAGGCATGGGATATTTATGGATGGTCCGTTGCGTTGGCGAGACTTGCCTTAACTCGGCTATGGGATTGGATAGATTCTCGTAGTGATATGCCGGATCGGCATCGCAGTTCCTGTAATGCTCCATAAATCCGCTTATGGTTATCCTGCTGCGCACCTGTATGTTCAGCGTCTTCAGGTCATGTGCGGGACTGGGTGTCTCTTCCTGTATGGATGGATTCGCCGAGGAGATGTACCCTCCCACAATAGCTTGTGAAGTGTCTTCCTGTGGAGTAGCTTCATAAAAAAACTCTTCGCCGCCAGTGTTTAGTTCATAGGTAAAAGAAGCTGTGCCGCCAGTGGGATAGGTAATGCCCTTGAGCATTCCTATACGCGCGTAATTCACGTTGGCGGATTTGTTGGCTCCGTTGAACCTTTGGGTCATGGAACCGTAGCCATGGAATATGCCGATATAGTATTCCGCTCCGTACGTCTTCCCGTTGGCGTAGCCCCAATAATCCGTGTCCTTCGAGTTCTTTGGGGGCATGGAACCTGCCATATAGCTAAAACGATGCCCTTTGTTCAAGGGAAGATCGGACGCGGATAGTTCCACGACACCGTCCAGTCTCAAGCGCTTGAACACGTACTCGTAATTCCCCGTATAGTCGCCGTTGAAATAGCTTTGGGAGAAGCGGAATCTCTTCAATAACGTCTGGTTGGAATAGATGTCTATCCCGTCGAGTTTCCTCGGGGAAAGTTCCGGGTTAACGCTCTCTTTCAGGTCGAATCTCACCGAGCTTGGAAATTCTATGTGCCCATGATCCCACGTGATCCGGGCGAGACGGAATCCCTTGATGATGACTTTCGATTTGTAGTAATGGACACCCCCAGTGCCATCTTCCTCATTATAATTGACGCAGGACTCCTGCGTCGGGAGACTTTGCTCCTCTTTTTCATAGGTGAAAACGATTTCTTTATTGTTCTTGGTGACTATTTTGCTCAAAAGCCAATTCGAGACGTACTCAAAAGGACGGTCTGGCCCGGGTTCCATTGTCAATCCCTCTCCATCAGCTACGGGGATCCATTCAATGAACGTGTCTTCCCTTGAATCGTACACCGTATTCGCGTTATGCACGTTCTTATTTAGGTGGCCCATTGCTTCATATTGATATGTCCATTCCTTGGTCTCGTAAAAATATTGGTTGCCGTCCGTGTCTGTGACCTCGAAATGAAATTTTCGATGGGGATTCTCTATCACCTCAATCTTTAAATTGTGTGCTCTGTTGAATAACACCGCTCCTCTTGATTTATCTATCAGAAATTTACCGCTCATTCCAAGGAGAGTATAGTAAAAGATATCAGGTTCTGGATCATATCTTAGCCGCGCCAACTCTTTGCCTTCCGTGGTATATATGCCGGAGAAACTATCGTACTGGTTCCTCGTGTCATACGTTATATCAGGAGCTTTATAATATCCCGCATAATATAAGTGGTTTTCCTGGAGCTCGCCCGCTTCCATAAAGTCATCGATATGCTTCACCACCCTCGAGATCGAGCTCCCCACGTTCAGCGACCAGCCCAGTCCCACCCACGTGGCTTCCTGCGCCACCTTGATGCCCGAGGAGTGGTAGCTCAGCGAGATGGGGAGCGTGAAGTCGTCGATCACGATGTCGTACAAGGGAATGGAAATCTCGGGCACGCCGGTGTAGTGGGACACGGGAATGTCGGCGTACTGGGCGAACGCTGCCGCGTTGGGCGACATGGGAACGACTTGCGGTAGGGAGATGTCCCTGTCTTGAGCCATAGCGAGGACGGGGACAATGAGGATCGTCGCCAAGGTCAGGCGGAAGGTTCGGTGCGGGCTTCGGAAAGCCCGTGATGATGGCGCGGTGGACATCCATCTCGAGAAACAGGTTGTCTTTTTCATACTACGTCTTTTTCTGCCGACCAGCTCCTTCTCGCGGCAAGGTTATAATAAAAGCGTGGAGCTATCGCTATTACCATACTTGTGGCTCTCGACTGCCAATCACATAAGTAATAAACAATAGCCCACGCCTCTGTTATATAATCCACCTTATGGCAGGTAATATATACCATCGGACGTGAGCGTCTTGTCTATTATCCCTATGCGATTGAAATTGTCGAGATTCCAAGTATGGGATAATATCGTAAACGCTTCCGTTTTTTGCTCTAAAATATCAGCGGGCTTCGGACGTTAATCCTCCGCCAACTTTTCGCGAAGATACGATTAATTTGGAACCGCCAAGAAAATAGATCTCTTTTTTTGAATAAAAATCTCCCCGTCTCTCTATATCCCCATCGGTATCCCCAGCGCGTACCAAGCGACGAAGAAAAGCGTCCATGCCGCGAGGATGGCCAGCGAGTATCGCCAGGTGTGGCGCAGCAGCGTGGCGTAGGTGGCTTGCTTGTCGTACTGGCGCATGTAGACCAGCACCAGCGGCATGTAGAACATGAAAGGGGTGATGGCGTTGGTGGCGCTGTCGCCTATGCGAAAGGCGCACTGCGTGATGTCGGGATCCACGCCCATCTGGGCGAACATCGGGATGAAGATAAACGACATGAATGTCCATTTGGCCGTGGCGGAGACCATGATGAGGTTAACCGTCGCCGTGACGAGGATAAGGAGCACCAATGCCACGAGTGGCGAACCCTGGAAGGTGGAAATCATGTTCGCCCCGAGGATGGCGAGGCATCGGTCGAGGTGGGAGTACTCGAAGCAGGCGAACATCTGGGAGGCGAAGAAGATGATGACGAAATAGACGGCCAACAGGCGCATGGGACGCGTAAGGCCCTCTATCACGTCGACGTCCGACCGGTAGCGCCCCGAGCTGAAGCCGTAGGCCAGGCCCGTCAGCCCGATACCCAAGGAAAGGATGAATAGGATGCCGGCGATGAAGGGCGAGTGCATCAGTCCCCCACCCGCCCCTCGCAAGATGCCGTAGGGCGAGAAGGTGAGCCAGAGCGTCAGCCCCACGTAGAGGGCGGCCACGGCTATCGCCACCCAGAAGGCACGGCGTTCCTTGCGCGAGAGTGGACGGTAAGGCTCCATCGATCGTCCCTCGTACTTCCCCAGGGCGGGGAAGAGGAAGCGGCGGGTCACCACGTAGATCACCGCCCCCACCACGAGCGTGGACGCGCTCATGAAGAAATAGTTGGATAGCGAGGCGGCGCTTCCCTGGTAGCCCGTCCGGGCCAGCGCGGCATCTTGCGTGATGTGCGCCAGCAAGGGATCGACCGTGCTGAGGATGACGTTGGCGCTGTATCCGCAGGCTACGGAAACGTAGGCCGTCACGATGCCGGCGACGGGATGCAGCCCCACCCATTGGAACAGCATGGCGGCGATGGGAAGGAGGAGGATGTATCCGCCGTCGCCAATGACGTTGGAGAGCAAGCCCAAGGCGATGACGCAAATCACTACCTTGCTCTTCCCCCGCCGCTCGCCTATGCCGAGGCGGATACAGGCGTCGATGAAGCCCGAGTGCTGGGCCACGCCCAGCCCGAACATGGCGACGACCACCATACCCAGCGGCGAGAAGCCCGTGAAATTCTTGACGGCGTTGCGTAACCACCAGCGCAGCCCTTCGGGGCTTAGCAGGCTTTGCACGCGCAGTTGCTCGCCCGTCTGGGGCAGTGTCACCTCCATCCCGTAGATGTCGCATATCCACGACAGGAAAACGACGCATACGGTGAGCCAGAGGAACATCGTGGCCGGATGGAGGAGCGACCGCCGGCTATTCCTCATCGGCTTCGAGGTTGTCGAGGTCGAGGATGCGCAGCTCCAAAGCGCGCACCACCAGGCGCGTGGCGTTTATCCCTACCCGCTCGCCGGCGGGGAAGAGGCGGTTCACGAGATCGTTTTGCCGCTTCTCGAGCGACTTCACGCCGAAGGGCATGCCCCGCAGGTTGGCTATCATATCCTTGGTGTATCCCAGGGCGAGGTGGCGCAGGAAACGTTCGTCGTACTCGTCGATGTCGTAGTTGATGACGGCTTCTTGCCGCTTGGCGTCGTTCGTGACGGAGCGTTTGAATCGGTCGACGATCTTCTCGAGGATGGGATAGTTGAACACGAGTCGCTTGCCGTCCATCACCGCTTGCACGTCGGTCTTGGTGAGCAGCTCGCCGGTCTTGAGGATGATGCCGTCGGCTCCGGCGTTGAGCACGTCGACCCACAATTTCTCGTTGAGTACCTCGCCGGTGAATATCAGCACCCTCACGCCTTTGTAGCGCTTGAAGATGTTTCGGCAGATGTCCACGCCGATGGTGGTCGAGCCGCCCAGGCCAAGGTCGAGCAGCACCAAGTCGGGCAACGCCGCTTCCATCAGCGGCCAGAACTCGGCCTCGGTCATGGCCGTGCCTATCACTTCGGCATTGGGAATCTCGTGGCGGAAGATCTCTTCCGTACCTTTCAGCTCCAACTTGACGTCTTCAACGATGATGACTTTGAATTTCTTTTCTTCCATATTATGGATATTGTCTTTTGCGCAAAAATACGATTATTTTTCGAGAGGCAAGCGTGCGGCATCGCATTCTTTACATTTTATTGTTTGAAGCGATCAGTGCCTTACCTTGGGCGATTTGTCGTGCAGGCGGATGCCCAGTCCGAGCATGAGGTAGTTGGGTGTCTTGAAATTCTGCAGGTTGTAGCCGATGTGGAGGAAGGTGTTTCGAGGCATCGCGATCTTCAAGGCCAGCACCTGGTACCACCCTCTCAGGTCGCCCTTTCCCAGCACGTTGTATCCCATGCCGGCGTTGATGGTGAAGTAGGGCATGACGTACTCCAGCCGTCCCGAAAGGCCCAGCGCCAGCTGCTTGCTGGCCGAGGGACGGATGAATTCCTGTTGGGGCGATGAGGTGTCGTAGTCCATGCCTTCGTCGGCCTGGGGGGAGTAACCCGTCTTGTCGTAATGCAGCAGAGAGGGACTCTCGTCCTCGGGCTCGCGCGCATATACATTGGCGCTGCCGTCGAACACGCCATCTACCGACACGCCGCAGCGAAATTTATAGCCCAGGTTGTACATCGTGGCGAAGTTGAAGCCCGCCACCGGGTAGGCTTTGGGCGACGGCAACTGCCTGTCCTCCTCCACGTACACCCCCTTACGTCGCCACGATCCGAAGAAGAGCAGGTCGTAGCTGAAATGCTTTGGGAAGTGGTGGGCGGGGTGGCTCGACGTGCCGGGCCGAAGGTCCTCGTCCGTGCGGTTGAAGTTGTATGCCAGCCCGAGCTTCGCCCCTATGGTGTTCACGCCGGCGTTGGGGAACTTGGTGTTTCCGTTGGAGAAATGGGTGACGTCGACGCCCAGCGTCAGGTCGAAATGTCGTGCCAAAGCCCAGCGGAGATAGAAGCCCGCGTTGAGGTAAGCGTTGACTTTCGAGCCTACCACGCCATTGTCGCGATTGGTCAGCTCGTTGTACGGATGCCAACCGGTTGAGAGTCCGAAGTTCCATTCGTAGTTGAACGACACCCTGGAGCCGAGCCGCGCGATGGAGGCCCCCTGGAACATATATATAAGGAGAGGATTGCCGACGCGCTTCCGGTCGCCAAAGTTGTAGAAGGCCAGCCCGAGACCTTGATAGGCTCCGGCATAGATACGGTCGGCGCAGGTGCCGGGCTTGAAGCCGAACGAATACTTCAGGTGGAAAGCCTTGGCGTGATGGATGGGATCCCAGCTGTTTTCGAGATATTCGTCGTTGTTCTTGAAGAAATTATTGGTAGGAAACACGTACTGTGGTCTCCATTCCGCGTCGAGGCGGTGGATGAAGCCGCGCCGGGGCACCGTGTCGGGCGATAGCCGTGCGGGGCAGAGCTGCGCTGAGGCCGACGAGCCACCTGCCGCCCCGAAAAGGAGGAGCGGCAAGCACGCCGTCAGCGTTAGCTTTCTCCATCTATTGATGTTGCTCGCGCAGCAAGTCATTGACGGTCTTTACGGGATTGAACGTTGAGAGTGGCACTTCCACGAACACGGTGTTCCAGTCGCTCATGGCGCCATTCCACAGGCCGGGCAGCTCCAGCGCTTTCAGGTCCTTGCCGTTCTTCGACTTCAAGGAGATGAAGCCGGTGGCCTTGTCCACGTACTTCGTCAGGTCGAACTTCCGTCCTTTATAGTCGCGCGTGGCGCACACCAAGTCCACGGGGTTGAAGTGCGTGCCTCGTTCGAACATCTCTCTCTTCTTCGGATCGTCCATGTCTATCTGCGAGCTTTCGAGTATCTGCGACGAGATGGTACCGTCGCTGTTGTAGGCCAGGAATGGTCCGCCGCCCGGCTCGCCCACGTTCTTCACCATGCCGCACACGCGCATGGGGCGGTTGAGCTTGCCCCGCAGGTAGATCACCAGCTCGGCGTCCTCGAGATTCTTCACTTCGGGATTCTTGCAGAAGAGGCGTTTCTGCAAGAATTGCAGCACCTCCATCACCTCCTCGTGCGTGTACCGTCCGCTGTCCAGCAGCTCGAGGTACTCGAAGGCTTGCCGCCGCAACGTCACCAGCACGCCGGCTATCAGTTTTTTGTAGGTCACCGTATCGGCTTTCAGGCGATCGGGCACCACGTTGTCGACATTCTTGATAAAAATGATGTCGGCGTCAAGGTCGTTCAGGTTCTCGATCAGCGCGCCGTGCCCGCCGGGGCGAAACACCAGCTTGCCGTCCGTGTCGCGGAAAGGCTCGTTGTCCATATTGGCCGCTATGGTGTCGGTGCTGGGCTTTTGTTCGGAGAAGCTCACCGTGTAGTCCACGCCGTAGCGCTTTCCCAGCTCGCCGCTTTTCTCTCGCGTCAGCTCCTCGAACAGCAACCTATGCTCGGGCGATACGGTGAAGTGCACGCTCACTCTCCCACCCTGCCCGGCGGCGTACATCGCCCCCTCGGACAAATGTTCCTCGAGTGGCGTGCGCGCCCCTTCGGGATACGCGTGGAACTTGAGCAAGCCTTTCGGCAAGGCGCCGTAGTTCAGCCCGCCCTCCTCGAGCAAGGCGGCGGCGATGGCTTTGTATTCACCATCGGCCAGCAAGGTGGGTATGTCCTTCATCGACAGGCGTCGGCAGGCGGCGTCCAGGTCGTCGTAGAAGGCGAATCGGCAGATGCCGTCGAAGAAGGCCTTCTCGAACTCCGTACGGGGTTCGGCGTAAGGGGCGGAAAGAAACTCGAAAAGATTCTTGAACATGCGGCTGGCGGCGCCGGAGGCGGGCACGAACTTCATGATGCCTTGCCCTTTGTCGGCCTTGTACGCGTCCCAAGCGGACAGATAGGCTTCACGTTCTTCACTGTTGGGGGCCAATATCCCTTTTTCCAACGAGGCGGCCGCACTCAAGCGGAGAAAAGGAAAGCCGTCACGGAAACAGGCCAGCTGCTCGGCGACGCGTGCCTCGGAGATACCCTTCTTGGTCAGCATTTCGCTGTCTTGTGTCGATATCATAATATCTTTTTTATTAATTGATGCCCAAAAGTACAAAATAGTATTTAGTTCTTCTCGAATAAGCGATAAAAAAACTACTTTTACGTCGAATTAACAATAAGACGGAATATGGACGACTTCTTTACTCAGAAGGAAAAAGGAGAGCTTCGCGCGCTCTACAAACAATTGTCACTTTCGGCGGCGGACAGTCTTCCGAAAGGAGACTTCAGGAAACTCAAGGGACAACTCATCGCGGCCGCGCGGCGTGAGGCGCCACGACGCGACTGTTTCGGAACGAACCCCATCATCAGGGACATACGGACGGCAATCATCGTGTCCGACGAGATGAGCTTGAAAGGCTCGTGCCTCGTGGGCATCATGCTGCACGAACCCGTGAAAAGCGGATGCATGACGCTCGGGGAGGTGGAGAGCGAGTACGGCGAGGATGCCGCGGGCATCATCAGGGGGTTGGTGAAGCTGGGCGAGCTGTACGCCCGAAGCCCCGTCATCGAATCGGAGAACTTCCGCAACCTGCTGCTCTCTTTCGCCGAGGACATGAGGGTCATCCTCATCATGATCGCCGACCGCGTGAACGTGATGCGGCATATCAAGGATACCAAGAATGAGGAAGACCGGCAGAAGGTGGCCGACGAGGCGACCTACCTCTACGCCCCGTTGGCGCACAAGCTGGGACTGTACAAGCTCAAGTCGGAGCTGGAGGACCTCTCCCTGAAGTACACCCAGCACGACACCTACTACTTCATCAAGGGAAAGCTCAACGAGACGAAAGCCTCGCGCGACAGGTACATAGCCGCCTTCATAGAACCCATCAGGAAGAAGCTCGCGGCCGCCGGGCTGAAATTCGACATCAAGGGCCGCACCAAGTCCATACACTCCATCTGGAACAAGATACAGAAGCAGAAGACCAGCTTCGAGAACATCTACGACCTCTTCGCCATACGCGTCATACTCGATTCAGAACCCGAGAAAGAGAAGCTGGAGTGCTGGCAAGCCTACTCCATCGTGACCGACATGTACCAGCCCAACCCCAAGCGACTGCGCGACTGGCTTTCCATCCCCAAGAGCAATGGGTACGAATCGCTCCACATCACCGTGATGGGACCCGAGGGCAAATGGGTGGAGGTGCAGATACGCACCCGCCGCATGGACGAGATCGCCGAGCGCGGACTGGCCGCCCACTGGCGTTACAAAGGCGTGAAGGGCGAGAGCGGGATCGACGAGTGGCTCACTTCCATGCGCGAGGCGTTGGAACATGCCGACAGCGATTCCATGCGGGTGATGGACCAGTTCAAGATGGACCTCTACGAGGACGAAGTGTTCGTCTTCACTCCCAAGGGCGACCTGTTCAAGCTGCCCAAGGGAGCCACCGTGCTCGACTTCGCCTTCCACATACACAGCAAGCTGGGTTGCAAGTGCGTGGGCGCCACCGTCAACGGCAAGAACGTGCAGCTGAAACAGAAGCTCAACAGCGGCGACCAAGTGGAAATCACTACGTCCAACGCCCAGACGCCCAAGCAGGACTGGCTCAACATCGTGACCACCTCCAAGGCGCGCAACAAGGTGCGCCAAGCGCTCAAGGAGATGGACGCCCGGCAATACGAGTTCGCCAAGGAGACGCTGGAGCGGAAGTTCAAGAATCGCAAGATGGAGTACGACGAAGGCACCATGATGCGCCTCATCAAGCGGCAAGGCTTCAAGAACGTCACCGAATTCTACCAGCAGATAGCCGACGGGGCGCTCGACGTGAACGAGGTGCTCGACAAATACGTGGAGCAACAACGGCGGGAGAACGACGCCCGCGAAGAACTGCCCTACCGCAGCGCCGAGGGATATAGCTTGCAATCCACGCCCGAGGAGAGCGCCAAGGAAGACGTGCTCGTCATCGACAAGAACCTGAAAGGCATCGACTTCAAGCTGGCTAAGTGCTGCCACCCCATCTATGGCGACGACGTATTCGGCTTCGTCACCGTCAACGGAGGCATCAAGGTGCACCGTGTCGACTGCCCCAACGCCCGGCAGATGCGCGAGCGCTTTGGATACCGCATCGTGAAAGCCCGATGGGCCGGCAAGTCGGAAGGCACGCAATATCCCATCACGCTACGGGTAGTGGGACACGACGACATCGGGATCGTGACCAACATCACTTCTGTCATCTCCAAAGAGAACGGCATCACCCTCCGCGCCATCGGCATCGACTCCAACGACGGGCTGTTCTCGGGCACGCTAACCATCATGGTAAGCGATACCGGCCGACTGGAAGCGCTACTCAAGAAGCTGCGCACCATAAAAGGCGTGAAGCAGGTCAGCAGAAACTGAATCAAACGTGGGTCCCTCGGAGACGCGAAAGCTTTATGCAAATCCGTGTGAGACGAAAAGCTCGGGCTTTTTTCTCCATTCCCGAAGTATGATTACAAAAGCTCGGGCTTTTTTCTCCATTCCCGAAATCTGATTACAAAAGCCCGGGCTTCTCGCTCCTCGCAAATCCGTGGTTGAGATTTGTCGGCCTCGCGAAACCTCCATGGGGTGCGTGAGATCTTCGCGGATCCGCAAAGATTCGCCCACGACGACGACAATGACAGTGTCGAAACTCTCCTTCTTCCCGCATATATACAGGACACAAAATCGCGACTTTCTCAGCTCGCGCCACTCTACGCCACCTTATTTTAGGACATAAGTGATTGATTATCAATATACGCTACGTGATGGCGGAGAAAAATGATGAAGTCAAGAAGAAGCTGCGCACCATAAAAGGCGTGAAGCAGGTCAGCAGAAACTGAATCAAACGCGGGGAGCCGTATGGGATTTCACCTCACTCTATACCTTTTATAATAAGGATAGGTGACGAAGAGGAAGAAGAGGAGGGCGAAAAGAGAAACAACCGCGGTGATGGCGGGCAGGAAATCGAAAACATACCGGGTGTAATGCCGGAATTCTGGAAATTGGCGAGGCATCGACATCCCTGCCAGCACGCCTATCAAGGCCGCTATGAGGCAAGTGGTGTTGGCCGTCCCGCGCTGGCAATGGTGCGAGAGTTTCACGAAGATGAGCCAGAACACGGGTAAGGCCAGCCCGATGCCCGCCCACACGGGAATGGTGTTCCAGGACGCGGGACGCATCGACAGCCAGTCCCAAGCCCTAACGCTCCCGTACCCATACAAAGAAGCGATCTCCTGAGGATCGAACGTCCTGACGTCAAGCCCCATGAACGATAGCGCGAAACCAACCAAGAAAACCACGGCTGGCAACGAAAGCCCAATAGCGGCGAAACGGATGGGGTGCTCCCTGACGAAGCGCGAACGTCCCACCAAGATGGCTATTGGCAAACCTATGATCCAGGAAATATCGCCTGCCCATATCCCGACCAAGAAGCCGATAGGCAGGATGTTGACAAACGGTATCCAGGCGCGGGGCAGGAAGAAGCGGTCAATAGAAAGCACCTTAGTGACCAAGGGCGCGCGAAAAGGCACGTGGATGATCGCCGCGAAGAATATCCCGATCCAGGTCAGGGCGGCCGGCACAAGCAAGGGGCCGACTTTTCCGAAGTATATGAAGGAAACGAAATTGGCAAGTCCCCCAATGCCGCATCCCACCACGACACCCCACAATGACGACCAGGCAAAACGTACGTTGCCCGTGCTGCGTAGCGTGGAGGGCGTGACATCGATAGCCAGCGTGATGCCCGCCATGGTGGCCAGGCCGAATGAAAGGCCGCAAAGCGCGGCGAGCGCCATCAGCGGGATGGCGTAATCGACGAAAATGACGCAACAGAACATGCTGGCCAGCATAGACAGGAAGGAGCACACGTAAACCTGCTTACGACGGAAAGCGTCGACCAGGTAAGCATGGAACGGGCCGATAAACAACATGCCCAAGAGGAAGCAAGCGTAAAACGTGTATGGTTGGCCCATCCAATCCCGCGGCTGGCTAATGCTCCGAAGTTCCGCAAAAGGCAAAAACGAGAACAGCGACGCGAACAGCATGAAGTTGCTGATGCGGATAAAGGAGAAACGAGATGGCCACGACAATGAAGTAGGCATACGGCATGCGTCGATTAAGCGTAACGCTATCTTCTTAGTACTGCTCCCGCTCGTTGGGGAAGTCGGCGTTCTTCACGTCGGAGATATAGCGGCTAATGGCATCGGTCATCACCGTGAAGAGGTCGGCGTACCTCCTCAGGAATCGCGGACGGAAGCCGTTATTCATGCCCAGCATGTCCTGTATGACGAGCACTTGCCCGTCCACCGCTCCACCCGCCCCGATGCCTATCACGGGGATGGTCAGTTCCGAGGCCACGCGGGCTGCCAGCTCAGCGGGAATCTTCTCGAGCACGAGGGCGAAGCATCCGGCCTCCTCCAACAGGCGGGCGTCGGCCATCAGCTTATCGGCTTCGGTCTCCTCCGTGGCACGCACGGTATAGGTGCCGTATTTGTTGATGGATTGCGGCATCAGTCCCAGGTGCCCCATCACGGGGATGCCGGCGCCAATGATGCGCCTCACCGTGGCGATGATCTCCATACCGCCCTCGAGCTTCAGGGCGTCTGCGTGGCTCTCCTTCATGATGCGTATGGCCGAAGCCAGGCCGTCGAACTCGCTCCCTTGGTACGAGCCGAACGGCATGTCCACCACTACCATGGCACGCTTCACGCCACGTACCACGGACTTGGCGTGATAGATCATTTGGTCGAGCGTAATGGGGAGTGTCGTCACGTTGCCGGCCATCACGTTGGAGGCCGAATCGCCCACCAGGATCACGTCCATCCCCGCGCCGTCCACAATTTGCGCCATGGTGTAGTCGTAAGCGGTGAGCATCGATATCCGCTCGCCTCGTTGCTTCATCTCAACCAGGCGATGCGTGGTCACTCTACGAGCGTCGTCTGAAATATAACCAGCCATTTCTATACGTTTTTAGTTCTGAAATTCGCGGCAAAGGTATAACATTAAATCCACACTGGATAAGGAAGCGCTAAAAAAGGGTCAATAGCTTCTCGTAGCTCATCGCCGTAAAGTCGTCGATGATGTAGTGCGCCTTGCCGGCGATAGCCTCCCGGGAGTTCGTGGTGGCCAGGCCGATGACCGTGGCGCCCGAGTCCATGCCGGCTTGCAGTCCATGGAACGAATCCTCGAACACGAACGTGCGGCCCGGAGCGGTGCCCAGCAGCTCCATGCCGAGCAGGAAGCAGTCGGGCGCGGGCTTGGAGCGGGCGAACATCTCGGCGGTGAGGATGCGGTCCACCATCGTCGTCAGCTCGGGATGGGCCGCATAGACGAAACGCATCTTCTCCTCGTTGGAGCTGGTGACGATGGCCAACCTTGCCCCGTGCCGGCGGAGGTCGGCCATGAACGCTTCCACGCCGGGGATGTAGTCGAACGACATTTGCCGCTCGAACACGTCGAGCCGGGCGTCGATGTCGCGCCGGGCCTCGGGGTTGTCGGCGAAGTGACGGGCGTAGATCTGTGGCAAGGTCTGCCCCTTGATGCGCAGGCCGAAATTCTCCTCGCCGAAGTACGCGCGCCCCAGCGCGGCCCAGAATGTGGTGTACTGCGCTTCCGTGTCGACGACGACACCGTCGAGGTCGAACAACGCCGCGATGGGTTGGTCAGTTTGTTCCATATCGTGAACTATTTGCTTCCATACATGTTAAAGCTATATGCGAAAAAACGCCGCAAAGGTCATAATAATCGGTGGATGAAGCAAATAATTCGCCCAAAATGTGTACTTTCGCCCCCGAGAGCAAGATACGTATTACTAACGCATAGATAAACAGCTTATGATTTTTACAGCAGAGAACACGCTTCTGATAGGTTCTATCCTACTTTTTATCAGCATCGTGGTGGGAAAGACCGGCTACCGTTTCGGCGTGCCCGCCCTGTTGCTTTTCCTCGTGGTGGGCATGGTGTTCGGGAGCGACGGGCTTGGCCTCCAGTTCCACGACGCCAAGGACGCGCAGTTCATCGGCATGGTGGCGCTTAGCGTCATCCTCTTCTCGGGTGGCATGGATACGCGCTACAAAGAAATCAAGCCCGTGCTGGCCGGAGGTATCGTGCTCTCCACGGTGGGCGTGTTGCTCACCGCCTTGTTCACGGGACTGTTTATCTGGTGGCTCACGGGGCTGGGCTGGTGCGGCTTCCACTTCCCGCTGCTCACCGCCTTGCTGTTGGCCGCCACCATGTCGTCCACGGACTCGGCGTCGGTGTTCGCCATCCTCCGCTCGCAACGCATGAACCTGAAGCATAACCTACGCCCCATGCTCGAGCTGGAGAGCGGAAGCAACGACCCCATGGCCTACATGCTCACCATCGTGCTGATACAGATCATACAGTCGTCGTCCATGGGCGCCGGTGCCATCATCACCTCCTTTTTCATACAGTTCATCGTGGGAGCGGCGGCCGGATACGGATTGGGCAAGCTGGCCATCTACGCGCTCAACAAGCTCAACATCGGCAACCAGGCCCTCTACCCCATCCTGTTGCTCTCGTTCGTCTTCTTCATATTCTCCATCACCGACCTGCTGAAGGGCAACGGCTACCTGGCCGTTTACATCGCCGGCATCATGGTGGGAAACAACAAGATCATGCACCGCAAGGACATCTACACCTTCATGGACGGGCTGACCTGGCTCTTCCAGATCATCATGTTCCTTTGCCTCGGACTGCTGGTCAACCCGCACGAGCTGCTCGGCGTGGCCGTCATCGCCACCCTGATCGGCATCTTCATGATCGTCGTCGGCCGTCCGCTCAGCGTCTTCCTCTGCCTGCTTCCTTTCCGCAAGGCCACTCTCAAATCGCGCCTCTTCATCTCTTGGGTGGGGCTTAGGGGGGCGGTACCCATCATCTTCGCCACCTATCCGGTGGTGGCCGAGGTCGAGGGATCGAACGTTATCTTCAACATCGTTTTCTTCATCACTATCGTGTCGCTGGTGGTACAAGGTACCACCGTGTCGACCGCCGCGCGCCTGCTCCAGCTCTCCAAGCCGCTGGAGAAGACAGGCAACGACTTCGGCGTGGAGCTGCCCGAGGAGATCGACAGCGACCTGCGCGACATGACCGTCACCTCCGAGATGCTGGAGAAGGCTGACACGCTGAAGGACATGAACCTGCCCAAGGGAACGCTGGTGATGATCGTGAAACGGCACGACGAATTCCTCATCCCCAACGGGACACTGAAACTGCACGTCGGAGACAAGCTGCTGCTCATCTCGGAGAAATCGAAGGAAGAGAAGTAAAAATCCCACCGATTTCTCCCCGAACGGGTATAACAACGGCTTTTCCCCTGCCCAAAGCTATCTTTTCGCCCCGAACGGATATAATTATCCGCATTTTCTTTATCTTTGTCCCCGAGTATATCCGAATATGTTCGCGGCATAGGCTTTTCGCGGCGGCGCGAGGTTTTCGCTAATCACTACTCACTAATCGTTAATCACTAATCCCTCCTTTCACGTTAATTAACTGTAAAACCCCGGGAGGAATAATAGTTTCCTTGCCGCTAAGCATTATTTTTGCGCAGTTTTTAACCAAAATGCAGAGAAAGAACATGATGCAACAACACCCTTTCCTCGAATATATCGAGCACAGCATCGTTATGAACTGGGACAGAGACGCGCTGACAGACTATAACGGAACTACGCTGCAATATAAGGACGTGGCTCGCAAGATCGCCAAATTCCACATCGTGCTGGAAAGCGCGGGCATACAGCCCGGCGACAAGATCGCCGTCTGCGGACGCAACAGCGCCCATTGGGCCGTCACCTTCCTGGCCACCGTGACCTACGGCGCCATCATCGTGCCCATCTTGCACGAGTTCAAGTCCGACAACATCCACAACATCGTCAACCACTCCGAGGCGAAGCTCCTCTTCGTGGGCGAACGCGTATGGGAGAATCTCGACGAAAACGACATGCCACTGCTCAGATGCATCGTCTCGCTGGAAGATTTCTCCATCCTCGTGTCGCGCGACGAGCGACTCACGCACGCCATCGAGCATCGCAACGAGCTGTACGGGCGGCACTATCCCCGCTACTTCCGCCCCGACCATATCCACTACCGCAAGGATTCGCCCGAGGAGCCGGCGCTCATCAACTACACGTCGGGCACCACCGGCTACTCCAAGGGCGTGGTGCTCCCCTACCGCAGCCTGTGGTCCAACGTGGCCTACTGCTTCGAGATGCGGGCGGTGCGGCCGGGCGACAACATGGTGTCCATGCTCCCCATGGGACACGTGTTTGGCATGACGTACGACTTCCTCTACGGTTTCTCGGCCGGCGCGCACATCTACTTCCTCACCCGCATGCCCACGCCAAAGGTCATCGCCCAGTCGTTCGCGCAGATCAAGCCGCGGCTCATCTCCTGCGTGCCGCTGGTGGTGGAGAAGATTATCAAGAAGAACATCCTGCCCAAGCTGGATAACACGATAGGCAAGCTGCTGATACACGTGCCCGTGGTCAACGACCGCATGAAAGCCAAGGCCAGGCAGGAAGTGATGGACATCTTCGGCGGCAACCTCGACGAGGTCATCATCGGCGGGGCACCCTTCAACGCGCAGGTGGAGAACTTCATGCGGAAAATAGGATTCCCCTACACCATAGGCTATGGCATGACCGAATGTGGACCCATCATCTGCTCCGACCGCTGGGAGACCATCAAGCAAGGCTCGTGCGGAAAGGCGGCCCACCGCATGGAGGTGCGCATCGACTCGCCCAATCCGCGGGAGATAGCGGGCGAGATACTCTGCCGGGGCGCCAACACCATGCTGGGATACTACAAGAACGCCGAAGCTACCGCCGAGGTGATCGACAAGAACGGATGGCTGCATACGGGCGACCTGGCCGTGATGGACGCCGAGGGCAGCGTCACCATTCGCGGACGCAGCAAGAACATGCTGCTCACCGCCGGCGGGCAAAATATCTATCCCGAGGAGATAGAGAGCAAGCTGAACAACCTGCCCTACGTGGCCGAATCGCTCATCACCCTCCAACACGGCAAGCTGGTGGCGCTGGTCTACCCCGACTTCGACGAAGCCTTCGCCCAAGGGCTGCGACAGGACGACATCCCACAGGCCATGGAAGACAACCGCATGGAGCTGAACCGGCAGCTACCCGCCTACGCGCAGATCGGCAAGGTGAAGATACACTTCGAGGAGTTCGAGAAGACTGCCAAAAAGTCCATCAAGCGATTCATGTACCAAGATATGGATAGTTGACGCCATTCCCTTGCCAACTCATATTTTTGACGTACCTTCGCGACGCGGAAGCCCGCACGAGATTCGATATCGTTACATTATAAATAAAATGAATAGCAATGAGCTTTTTTGGTTTGTTCAAGAAGAAATCCGATGAAGTACAGGTCGGCAACGTAGAAGACTTCGTCTCACTCACCCGTGTCTACTTCCAGTCCGTGATAGCCACCAACCTCGGCATCACCAACATCCGCTTCCTGCCCGACGTGGCCAATTTCAAGCGCCTCTTCAAGGTGCCCACCCAAGGCGGCAAGCTGGGACTGGCCGAGAAATCGGCCGCCCGCAAGATGCTGATGCACGACTATGGCTTGCCCGAGAGCTTCTTCAAAGAGATAGACACTTCCGTGAAGCGCAACTGCCGCACGCAGAACGACATACAATCCTACCTGTTCATGTACCAAGGGTTCTCCAACGACCTGGTGATGCTGATGGGTAACCTCATGCAATGGAAGTTGCGCATGCCCTCCTTCTTCAAGAAGGCACTCTACGGCATGACGCGGAAGAGCGTGCACCAAGTATGCACCAAGATGGTATGGAAAGCCGACGACGTGCACAAGACCGCGGCCGCCGTACGCCAATACAAGGAGCGGCTGGGCTACTCCGAGCAATGGATGACAGACTACGTGTACAACATCGTGATGCTGGCCAAGAAGGAGCCGAGGCACAAAGACAATGACAAGGCCGACAAGAAATGACAGCGATGACAACACGCCGGCGCCAAGCGAACGACGCGACGGCATGTTGTCGCCTCCCCCCGAACGCCATCCTCTCGAGCCTTTCCTGCCCGTCCACGCCCGGCTGCTGATGCTCGGCAGCTTCCCCCCGCAACGTAAACGGTGGTCGATGGATTTCTACTACCCCAACCTCAACAACGATATGTGGCGCATAGCGGGTCTGCTCTTCTTCGGCGACAAGGAGCACTTCCTCACACCCGGCAAGAAGCACTTCTGCCGCGAGCGCCTCGTCGACTTCCTGACACGCGCGGGTATCGCCCTCTACGATACCGCCTCGGTGGTACGCCGCCTGCAGGACAACGCCTCCGACCGTTTCCTCGAAGTGGTGGAGGCCACCGACGTCGCCGCTCTACTCCGCCAACTACCCCAATGCGAAGCCATCGTCACCACCGGACAGAAAGCCACCGACACGCTACGCGCGCAATTCGCCGTCGACGAGCCGAAGGTTGGCCAACATGCCGACTTCCGCTTCGACGGCCGGCCAATGCGCCTCTATCGCATGCCCTCCTCCTCGCGTGCCTATCCCCTCTCCCTCGAAAAGAAAGCCGCGGCTTACCGAACCATGTTCGAGGCACTGAGGCTGCTGTGATTGCCGATTATCCCCTTCGGTATCTCGTCTCTATCTTCCAAACGCTACCTACATAGAGTTTCGCCCCCCTATGCGCTTCGAGAATACCCTATCCATCGGCGATTACTTGCGTAAGAGGGAGAGAACCTATACTACCGACAAGAACTCCTCTCCTATTTTGTGCAGCCCGGCTACAATGCGCGCGCTGCTGTGGACGGGGTATCTTGATGCCATTGGCATAATCCCGCCACACGCCCATCTCGGACGCGAGATGTGAACGTGTGGCGGGATGCTTTTCTTTATCTACGAGGGCGTCGCCGGGGATTACTTGAACGTGTCGACGTTGCTATCGGTAATCGTGGTGACGTCCTTGTCGGGAGTGGGATAGCCGGCTGCCACGATCTCGGCTACGAGAGCGTCGATCTCCTCTTGGGTGACGATGAGGGTGTAAGTGGAACCATTGTCGTACACGTTCGTGCTCGTCGGGCGGAGGAAGCCCCACTGGGTGAAGAAGTCCACCAGATTGAGCTGGGCGATGTTGCACGTTTGGCGCACGAACTCTAATTGCAGCTTGCCCGATCCGGCATTGAGGTCGGCCACGGCATCGTGCGTCCGGTAGTATTCGTACAATTGCTTGTAATACTCCAGGCCGAGCGCCTCGTCCAAGTAGAGATGCAGCTGCCAGAACGGCACCAGCTTGAGATTATATTCGCTGGAGGCGTTGGCCTGCGTGCCCGTCATGCAGTGCGGCAGCTGGGCGTCGATGATGGCGGCGCGCGCTTCGTCGTAATAGAAACGGGTGGTGCCGTAGAGTTGCTTCTGCACGTAGTTGGACATGATGTTGTTGGTCACCTCCGTCATGCCCGCCCATTTGAAGGCCGGTACCAGCTGGTTGACGTGTCCCATCTCGTGGGCTGGTCCCCAAATATCGTCCGTCATTCCTTGGCAGAATGCCATGGCAAAGCCCCTATTGAACGCGATTCGGTTCTCGTACGCATACAGATAGACACCGGATGTGCCGTAAACGAAATCGTAGATGACATGAATGCGATTGCGCGGTTCCTTACCGTACTTCACTCTCCCATCGAACTCTTGCTCCAGAAACACTAATCGATCCAGTACGTTGAGGATATCGATAGCGTTGCTGTTGTAGGTCTTCAAATGATCGGTAGTCCAAGTGAACTGTGAACGTAACCCAATGGCGTCGATTTCCCGGAAGGGTGCTGCATTGAGGATGCGTGTCCAATCTTCCAAGGTCTGCGTGGTAGCGTCGAAGTATCCATTCACTTTGCCGTTGACGAAATGGATGTCGACCGTTTTGGCTTCGGCGGCAGACCTATCGGCTTCGGAAGAGAGGATGAGTGGCATGGTCTCGCTATTCGACACGAAGTTTTTCACATAGAGCAAGCCGTCCATGGAAGCCGAGAATTGGTTCACGCCTTTCTTCAATGAGAAGTGCTGATGCGCGCTACCGTTTGTCCATGTGGTCCATCCACCGCTCAGATCTTGTACGGTGAGCGTGATGGATTGCCCCTTAGGATCGCCCATCACTACCGTAATTATGTCGCCCGAGTTGACGTATATGCCCGTGGGATTGTCGCATATACTATACCCGAACCACTCTTTATTCATATCCTTCATGACCGAGGGATTTTGGTAAGGTCGGAATGAGTTCACACGAAACTCCGTACCGTAGGTACCAGCAAACATGGCCAGAGCGGCGTCTTTCAACGCTCCATCAGGTAATCCCATCAGTTGGTCTTGGGTTACGCCTGCCTTGAGCGCGCTGTACGTATCATTGTCGAATACGTCGGCATATTCCACCGTGCTCCCTTGCCCGGCGGCTTGCGACACACCTATCGTTTTTCGCACGCTGTTGTACTGCACGGTAATGATACCGGTCCGTTGGGAGGCATCATAGTTTTTCTGTACGGTGACCGTAAGTGTTTTGTTGTTGCGCGACACGCTACACCAATCCTGCGCGGCACTGGATACGGTAGTGCTAAGTTTCGACAAGTCCATATCCGCCCCCGTCGTCAGGGTTGCTGTCAAGCTTCCGCCGTCGGCCTCAAAGGACAAGGACGTGGGTGCCACATCGAGTGTGGTGTCTCCTCCTTCGATTGGATTATCGGGAGTGACGGGATCATTGCCTCCGCCACAAGCCTGCAGGCTTATCGCGATACATAAAAGAAAGAAATGGAGCTTTTTTTTCATTGATTGAATGTATTAAGATGGGAGGCGAAGCAACTTCGCCTCCCATCATGAAAGATCAGATTAACTGGCGTAATGATACCACGTGAAGTAGTTGTATCCACCGTTTATGTAGAAGCAGAATGACCCCGCCGTTGTAGCGGTGGCATCAGCAATGCCTATCCACATATAGCATAGATAGCGATAGTCGCTGGCCTTAGGACCACTACCATACATACCTTCACCGGCAAGAATATCACCATTCGAGGCACCGCCAGTTAGCGTGGGATGAAGATCTATGTTCCAAGTGTACCAATAGGAACCATCGAATGTGGCTTGTTCCTCATCAATAATGATACCGCATTGCAGGGGTGCTTCCAAGGAGCTTAACATCTCGGGGGTGATGATGTCGAGACTGGCACCATCGGTCTTCTGCGTCGGATGGTAGAGCTTAAACTTCAGGTCCTGACCTGAATTCAGGAAGTTGGCGATGCGGAAATCGGCCGTACCGTCGTACACATCTATATCCTGATAGAAATCGGCGAATGTGTTACTCCAGTAGAAGCGGATGTTCTTGTAATAAGGAATCCATCCGCGCGTGATAATGCAAGTCCCTACCCATTGATTGTTGGTGTACTGCATGGCTTCGGGCGTATCCTCCAGCTGGAGTCTCAGCGTGCGCGTTATGCCGGCGTTCTCGGTATCCGTGAACTCGGCTCTCAGCGTGGTCGTGCTTTGTCCGGGCATAAAGTCAACCTCGGCAGGAACCGAGAAGTATTCTGATCCTTCCAGTATCGTGACAGGTACGGACGCGGCATCGGTCGAGTCATTGCGCATCACTGTCAGGTATATGCCCAGATCGTCCGTCTCGGAAAGAATGAACGAGGCACTCGTTGGATTATTCTTCTCGAAATAAACTCTTTGCGCGCCTTCATAAGGGGGTACGGGTGTCCACCCCGTATCGTAATCGCCTTCATCGCAAGCCGTGAGCAAAGCCACAGCCGCGAATGCCGATAACGCATTGAATAGTATCTTATCAATTATTCTCATACTCGTTACTTTTATTCTGTCCATTTACATTCGGTCGACACTACGCTACTTGGGTCGGGATTGGGAATGACCGCCGTATTGCGAGTGGTCTCATTATCGGTGATGTACAAATTCATCCATGGTGCCACGGTACCGGCTTTTTCGCTCGAGTTGTATCGTTGAGACACCAGCCAGTTAGTACCTGGGTATCCTCTTTCCACCCTGAACTCCAATCGCTTGAAGTCGAGACTGCCGGGATTACCCTCACTCCAGAACTCGATGCGTTTCTGCAGAAGTATCTCGCGCAGGAAATCCCTCTCGTCTGCCGCCGTGTAGGAATAGGCGGGATTGCGATAGGTGGAGACGAAGTTGTTCAACAGCGTCACGCCAGCCGACAATCCGTTGGCGAAAGCCTCCGCTTCGGCCTCTATCAGGTACATCTCCTCCACTCGCATCATGGGGATATCCACCGCGTTGCCTGTCTTGTCATTACTCATATCCCCTTGTCCCGGACGGAATTTGAAACCGGTGTAAGCAATCACTTTCTTGAATGCGTCGTCGCTTAACAAGGTGACGTACTTACTGCCGGGCGCGCTGCCTACGTCGGCCGGGTCGAGCCAAGTCGTCTTGCGCCAATCCGTTTCGGGGATTTGGTCGTACAATTCCTTGTTGATACGGATATATCCCGTCTCCGAATTGCCGAAGCCCGGGGCGTAAAGACTATAATTAAACTCAACGGAGTTTTGGGCTACCCAAGAGTAATAGTAATAGTACGGCGCCGCGTCCTCGGTGATGACAATGGCCATCATCCAGGCGTCCGACGTGCTGGCATCATTAAAGCCCGTCGTGGCATTATGCCACTGCGCGGACGTAAGCGGAGAGTATCCACCATAGCTGATCGCCTTACGTGCGTAGTCGGACGCTTTCGCGTAGCACTCTTGCACCGTGCTCACGCCCAATACGTCGTAGTAGGCTAACGCTTCGTCGCTATCGTGGCTCAGCATTTCGGTCAAGTCATTGGGATAAAGGCGGAAACGTGTGGCCAGCTCCAGCCAGAAGCGAGCCTGAACGCCGTATACCACACTCAGGTCGGGCGTTGCCTTGTCCGCGCGAGTGTAGGTCGACAGAAAGTTCTCCGCCTTGTTCAGGTCCGTCAGGATAAACCGATACATCGCGTAATAGGGCGCACGAGGGTTGCTGAACGATTCGGCCTCGCTGGTACGTTCACTGACGATGGGGACGGTAAGCCCCATGATTCCATTGTCAGTCGCTTTTTGATCCAGAGCGTCATAGCCCGTCTTTTTATACTCGTAAGTGACAGCCATGTCGAGATACATCCAAGCCCGCAATATCAACGCTTGCCCCGCTACCTCTTTAAGGGCGGTCGCCAACTCGGGGTCGTCTACATTGACCGCTTGAAGGACTTGGTTGCTCGTGAAGATCTGTCGGTAGTAATAGTACCAGTCGGTAGACTGGTATCCCCAATTGCCCAAGTAGAGCAAATCGCCGAATGGACGACCCGCATAATTGAGTGAGCTGCTGCCCAATGTCACGTCGGGTCCCATCATGCTATGCGACATCATGCGCGCGCCATAGCCCCAAGCCACTTCGTCCGCGCCACCACCACAGTTGTCGACGTGGAGATAGGAATACATGCCGTTGGCCAAGAATTGGAGGGCATCGGGCGAACTTCCTAACTGGTCGGAAGTCTGCACTTGTGAAGGGAACTTTTCTTCCAGGCATCCCGTCGTTACGACGGTGACGCTTATCATTAATAGAAATGTTAATCTTTTCATTGACATTCGTTTTTTTAGAATTGAACTCTCAACCCGCCAGAGATTGTACGCATCGGGGTATAAGGACTTGTCTGAGTGCTTGCCATCTCACCCGACCAACTGGTACGGGGATTGAAGCCTTGCCGTTTGGAGACAAAGAAGACATTGTCGCACGTCACCGAGAACCGAACCGACTTGAGGCCGGTCTTCTTAATCAGGTTTATAGGCAGCGTGTAACCCACCGTGATGTTATCCATCGAGAGATAGCTTGCGTTGGTCAGCCAACGGTCGGATGCCCGCGTAGTCTCCAAGTCGGAGAACACCACGCGCGGGATGTTGGAAGACGTATTCTCTGTCGACCAGGCATTCAGCAAATCCACATGGAAATTACCTCCTCCTTGGTCGGGCTGCGGTGAACCCATCAGTCCGGAATACCCATAATCGTAGGCCAAACCGCCTATCTGATAGGAGAACGACGCGGCCAGATCGAATCCCTTCCAATTGAAGTTAGTGCCAAAACCACCGTATAAATCGGGAGTCGGAGTACCGCTAAGATAGTAATCAGCATCCGACCACAAAGTCGTGGTTTGCTTCTCACCGGCATCGTCAGTGTAATAGTACAAAGCCTTTCCGACTTCGTTAACGCCGGCGTATTGCTTAAGGTACCATTGATAGCGCGGCAATCCTTCGGCAATAATGTACGATCCGCTGACGTATCCGGGGTGTCCGTCGAATGACTGCGTCTTACGTTGGTCGGCCAGCTTGGTCACCTTGTTCCGGTAATGGGTCATGTTGAGGTTTACTCCCCATTCCAGATCCCTGGTCCTCAATACGATTCCATTCAGGGTTACCTCAACTCCGGAGTTATTCATGTTACCTATATTGGCGTAATATCCATCATATCCCACAGAAGGCGTTACGCTAAAGTAAGTGAGCATATTGCCCGTCTTCCGGTGGAAATACTCTACACTACCGCTTATCCTCTTCTTGAAGAGATCGAACTCTACGCCCGCATTGAAGTTGCCATTCGTCTCCCACGATATCTCGCGATTGCCATAATACGAGAGGTTAAAGGCCACTTGCCCATTGGAGTCGGCCAGAGTATATTGATTGACGTAACGCCATTGACCTATTCCGTCGTTGCCTTGTTGACCGTAGGATGCCTTGATCTTCAGCATATCCACCCATTCCACGTCGAACCACTTTTCCTTATTGATCAGCCAACTACCACCGAGCGACCAGAAATTACCCCAAGCTCTACTGGGATCGAAGTTAGAAGAACCGTCACGGCGGAAAGAGAACGATCCATAGTACTTGCCGTCGTAGTCGTACAAAGCACGCATGAACCAACCTTCCGAATTGTAATCTTCGGAATAGTATGAGTTGGGGTCACCGTTAACCAAGAAGCCGCTCAACTCTTTGTTGTGCTCATAATTGGCGGCAACAGTCTTCGTTCCTGATAGGTACTCATAGATTGTATTATAGTATTCATGTCCCAGAAGAACCGATGCGTTATGCTTGTCGTTGAAAGTTCGCGTCCAGTTCAGCAACTGCTGGATATTCGCGCTGTATGTCCGTCCGTCGCTTACGCCAGAATATCCTCCCGAGGCTTTATTGTATCCATACCACGGACTTGTTGCGGTAACGGCTCGGATGCCGTTAAAAGTCAAGTTGGCATTGATGGTAAACTTGAAGTCTTTGAGGAAGCGGATGTCAGCGTACAATTGTCCCGTCACCGAATTGCCCACCGCACGTCTGTAATCCACCAGATTGGTCTGTATGGGGTTGTTGTTTTGCCAAGCGCTTCTCGGCCAGCTCATTCCACCGTTCATTCCATTTCCATAGTCGTACATAGTACCTCTCGCGTCCGTATAGAAACTGCCATCCGCATGACGTATATACAAGGGATAGATCGGAGCGAACGAATTGGCGAAGTCGAACAAAGAGGCGGAATAGCCAGTCGAGATACCATCGCGAACGGAATGTGAGTAATTTACGTTTCCACCTAAAGTCAACCAAGAATTGGCATTGTACGACACGCTCACTTTTCCCGTAAAGCGTTCGTAGCCCGTGTTATAAGCGATTCCCTCGTTGTTCAGATATCCAAACGACGTATAATAAGTCCCTTTCTCTCCTCCACCCGAGACGGAGACGTTGTACTCTTGACGCAAAGATTCGCGGAATGCCGCATCATACCAATCGTCGGGGAGTAAAAGGTACTCTTCTCCGTTATAGCTGACGATTCTGCCCAAGGTAGCGTTCGGATTCAGGCGTCCGTTCTGACCTATCAGGTATTCCCCTTGGGGAAAGTCGTAGACAATATAGCCCAGGCCTCCTCCAGCCGAGCTACCGGTAAGCGCGTTATTGGCTTTTACGTATGCGTCGAAAGGAGTGTTGTTTTGGTCGATATAATAATTGTTCAGGGCTTTATACTGCATTTCGTAATACTGTCCCGGCTCTTCGATCGTCTCGTATGTGTTCTTTATCCGTTTGTTTACGCCAAAACGTGCGTCCAACGTCACCGTAGTGGCGTACTTGGAGGCTTTCTTCGTAGTGACCATGATGACACCACCGGCTCCGCGAGCACCGTAAAGCGCGTTGGATGCGGCGTCCTTCAGTACCGTCACCGATTCCACGTCGTTCGGATTGATGTTGTTCCATCCTGCGTCGAACGGCGCGCCATCCAAAATAATCAATGGCTCGTTTGAAGCATTGATAGAGGTAAGACCGCGTATCAAGAAACTGGGAGAGGCATCGGGTTCGCCGCCACTTTTGAATACTTGCACACCAGCCACGGCACCTTTCAAGGCATCCATGACATTGGTCACCTGCTTTTGCTCAATGGCCTTATTGTTTACGATTCCTGCAGAACCCGTAAATGCCGCCCTCGTAGAGGTACCGTACGCTGTAACTAATACCTCTTCCAGCATCGCATTATCCTCTCTCATCTGCACCCGCAACGTCCGTTGCTGACCTAACGTCACCTCTTGGTCCGCATAGCCTACATACGTGAAGAGCAGCACGCTGCCCGCGTTGGCGTTGATGCTGAACCGGCCGTCGATGTCGGTCACTACGCCGGTGTTGCTGCCTTTCAGGCGTACGGTTACGCCGATGAGTGGCTCGCCGGTGTGGTCGACTACCGTTCCCGTCACGGCTTGCGTGCGGGGTTGCTGGCTTACCGAAGCCTTGGTGTCGGTCTTGGGTTCCGCTTTTCGAGAGATGTACACCTGCCGTCCCGAGATGGTGTAGGTACTTCCGGTGTCTTTCAGGAGTTCGGCCAGGACTTGTTCGATGCTCTGGTTCTCCATGTCGATGGATACCTTCCGCTGGGTATCCACTGCCTCGCCGTGATAGAAGAAGATGAACTCGCTCTGCTTCTCGATCTCGGCCAAGGCTTGCTTGATTGTCATCTCGTCGCCGCGAAGCGTGAGGCGCGCGGTCTGCGAATAGCTATCTATCGCCGAACAGACGGTGCTGACGCTGGCAACGATGACAAATAAGATGGTCTTTAACAATCTGTTGTTTATCATACGATTTTTCAGTTATTACTTGACTTTCAGTCAAAATTAGATTTTGAAAACTCACTCTGTGGAAAAGGGAGACATCCGCGCACGCACCGGGCGAGATTTATAGCCGGAGGGGCGGAGGCTCCGCATTAAAGTATTAGACAGGGGGGATGCTACTGCTGTTTCATAGGCTTATTCTTTTTTATTTTAAGGGTTCGACATTCGTATGGTTATGGAATGATGGTCGGGGGCGTGCTCGTAGGCGATGGGCGCGGTGATGGTCAAGCCCTGGAGCACCTCGTCGAGGCTGCCCTTGAGGTCGAGCTTGCCCGAGCAACGCTGCTCGCCGGCGGCCTTGTCCCAACGTATGGGTTCGCCGTAGTAGCGGGCGAGGCGGGTGAGGATGTAACTCAGACGGTCGTTGTCGAAGATGTACATTCCCTCCTTCCACGACACGTAGCGCGCCACGTCGACCGCACGCACGGCTTCCGTCCGGGCGTCGTGCCAGTACATCTCGCCGGGGGCGAGGGTGAATGTGCTCGGTACGCGCTTGCCATCGCCCCGGTTGGTCACCTCCACGCCGCCGCGCACCAGCACCACGCGCTGCTCGGCTTCGGAATCGTAGGCGCTGACGTTGAACTCGGTGCCCGTCACCACGATGTCCGTCTCCTTGGTCTTCACCACGAAGGGGCGATCTTTGTCGGGCGTCACGGAGAGGTATATCTCGCCGTCGACGTAAAGCTCGCGGCGGTCGGCGGCGAACGTCACGGGATAGATCACTTGCGTGCCGGCGTTGACCCACACGCGGCTGCCGTCGGCCAGGGCCAGCGTGGAGCGTTTGCCCATGGGCACGATGAGGCGGTTGTACCGGGCGGCTTCGTCGGCCTTCACCTCCTTGCGCTTGCCGCCCTCGAGCTTGATAGAGGCCGAGTCGTAGGTCACGGTCGATTCCCGCTCGGTCAGCTCCACGGTCTGGTCGGCCGAGAGCACCAACTGCGTGTTCGACGCCGAGTAGTCGGCCGTGTCCACCTGCTGGACGAAGGCCAGTATGGCGTCGGGCTTCGGCCCGGACGCCATCGTGCGGGTGAGGAAGAGCACCCCCACCACGCAGGCGGCCGCGGCCACCGCGCTAAGGCTTAGGACAAGCGCACGCCTCCGCTTCCGGCGACGGGCGGCGACGTTGGCCGGATCGACGCGTTGCCACAGCCGCGCGGTCTCCTCGTCGGTCAGCGTGTCGCGGCGGAGCGCTTCTTTCAGATTCAGTTCATCTTTCATATCAGAGTTGATGTTATGCGTTAAAAACAAACCCGAAAAGCGAATATACTCACTGATTTTGCCTATTTTTGCCGCGGAACGAACTTTTTGCCCATTTCGGTAGTTACCACGCTTGGAATGACCTCGGATGATCAATCTCTATGGGAGGCGTTTTTGTCGGGCGACGACGATGCTTACGCTGCCATCTACACCCGCTACGTGCAGATGCTTTTCGGCTATGCCATGCAGTTCACGGCCGACCGCGAGCTGGCCAAGGACGCCCTGCAGGAGATGTTCGTCACGCTGCTGCGCAAGCGCGCCCGCCTCAAGGCCACCGACAACCTGCGGCTCTATCTCTTCGTGGTGCTGAAGAACACCCTGCTCAACCACATCAAGAAGGAACTCACCTATCGCGACTACATCGTGAAGGTAGAGAACGCTCCCATCGAGACGCCCCTCGCGCGCCTCGAGGCCGAAGAGGAACAGCTGCACCGAAAAGCCCGCATACAACGAGCCTTCAACCAGCTGTCGCCCCGCGAGCGGGAGGTGATGTACCTCCGCTACGTGGACGAGATGGACATCGACGACATCGCGCGCCTCACCAACATGCAGTACCAATCGGTGCAGAACACCATGCAACGTGCGCTGAAAAAGCTGCGGGAGGTGATGTGAGTTAAATATAAAACGTTACCTTTGCGGAGAATATAGATCATAGAGCATGAAAGCGAAAGAGCCAACCGCCGTTTACGCTTCCCTTCCATTCGTCAATCGCCAGAGAAAAAAGGTTGCCGAGTTACTTAAAAAGGAGAAGGACATTGATAAAATCAATCAATGTTTAGAAATCCTTAGCCCAAAATACGATGACGCGTATTGGGAGAAAACTTATGGAGAGCAGCTGGATCAGCAGAAAGGAAAGCCAATGCCCTGCCAATTCACGGACGAAGAACTTGAAAACGAATTGAGAGCCTCGGACAGAAGCGGCATAGCGGACAGCGAGGAAATAAATTCATTCTTTGAATGGATGCGCTCGAGGTAATAATCGTAATCTGCATGGAGTGCTCGCGGACACGCGAACATCCCATGCACGGAACATGATAACATCGCGGCCGCGCGAACATCCCGTGCACGGAACATGATTACATCGCGCCCAAGCGAACATCCCATGCACGGAGCATGATTACATCGCGGCCACGCGAACATCCCATGCACGGAACATGATTACATTGCGGCCACGCGAACATCCCGTGCACGGGACATGATTACATCGCGGCCACACGAACGTCCCATGCACGGAACATGATGACAAAAGCTCGGGCTTCTCGTCTCACGCGGATTTGCAGGAAGGAAAAAACTCAGAACTCGAACCCCATTCGCAACGTGGCTACCAAGGCGTTGTCCAAGCGTTGGTCGGTGCCCGACGGATGGATGATGTACTGCAGGTCGGGACGGAAGTAGATTTGCTTGGTGGCCTGGAAGTGGTAGATGGCTTCTATCACGGTCTCGTGTCCGCCGGGAGAATGGCGGAAGCAGGCGTGGTTGGCGGCCAGTCCGATCATGTCGTCAGGGCGTTTCCGGCTGAAGTTCTTGAAGGTTCCTCCTCCGCCTGCGCAAAAGAAATGGTTGTTGTACTCCTTGGGGCTGAAGCCGATCTGGGTGAAGAGGGAGATCTGGCGGGTGATGTCCTGGTCGGCCACGATGTAGAAGCCATAGTTGTGCGTCACCTCGGTAATGGGCGAATGGTGGTAGTAGGTGCCCAGCTTGTACGAGCCGGCCAGCCCCTTGACGAGGCTTCCGTCCCATTCAAGCTCCGTGAGCGCAAGGTAGCCCTGGTTGGCGGTGAGCGACCACTTCACGTTGTAGGGATTCTGCTCGAAGGGGTCGGGACGGCCGTCGAAGAAGGCCGTGCGCCAATGCCAATGGTCGGCGATTTGCCAATGTACGTTGAGCGCCAAGGCGGTGAGCGGGTAGACAGGCGCGGGAACGTTCTCGGAGCAGACGGAGTGGATGCCAAAGTAGCTGTTGTTGAACAGCGCCCCGTTCGAGCTGCTGGCGTAATCGGCGTTGAGGTCCTGCAAGCCGACGCAGAGAGAGACGGGACCCAATTGTTGCCGGTACCACAGCTCGTAGAGGAAAGTGTGGTTGCCAGCCTCGATGTTGGAGGCTTTCTGGAAGTCGCCGATGAGGTTGGCCGATGCCTCTCCACCGTGGCTGTTGCCGCCTTTTATGTAGAGTTCCCCACCCTTCCACCATCCCGCTTTCTCGGTATCGAAATGGAGCGTCAGGTTGGCCAGGCCCATGTACGTGCCACCCCGCTTGATGCCTCCCGAGAGGTTGGCCACCATGTCGCCGGTGTACGAGGCGCCAAACGTGAGCGGATTCTCCTTTTCGGCCGGCGGCGTAGTGTCGGGGGTTGTCGCAGTCTTTGCCGCGACCGACACGGCGACCGCGAGACATGCGGCCATCACAAACATCACTTGTTTCATTCTTATTCTCTTGCTACTCTTGTTTTTTTCGGACGCGAAAGTAATGCTATCTCTCCAGATTACCAATCGCATGAAGTAGGTATTCGCACCGGGGCGCTATCGCAAGAAATGGTTAGTCAAATCAACGTCATCGCCCTGGCGTTTTGCAGCAGTTGCGCCGTGTTGTGGGCGTCGAGCTTGTAATTGAGCGTCTTGCGGTAGCTGCGTATGGTGTTGATGCCCAGACACATCTTGTTGGCTTGCTCGGGGAGGGTGAGGCCATCGGCAATGAGGTGGAGCAACTCCATCTCGCGCCGGGTGAGTTGCAGGGAGACACTTTTGCTATCGTTGACCAGGGCGTTCACCTCCTCGCACAGGAAGCGTTGCCCCGAGGCGGCGACACGGATTCCGGCGAGCAGTTCCTCCCATCCGGCGTTCTTGAACACGTAACCGTCAACACCCGCGTCGAGGGCACGGCCAATGACGGCGGGAGCACGATAGGCCGTGAGCAACACGATCTTCAGCTGGGGATACTTCCGCTTGATCTCGGAGCAGAGGTCGAGACCGTTACCATCGGGCAACGCGATGCCAAGTATCAGCACATCGGGATGGCTCTCTTGCACGAGCATCCGCCAGCAAGCCACAACCGTGTGTGCCTTGCCCACCACGCGGACAAGCCCCGATTCGTGAGCCAGACGTTCCAGCCCATCGGCTATCACTTTGTGGTCCTCCACGATGGCCACCGTAATGGTCTTCACCCCCACGTCGGCAAGACGCTTCCCTATCAGCGCGCGTCGCCAGAGACAGAAGAAGGCCATAGCCGCAAATGCCGACACGACGGCGCACATCATCATAATAAAGTATTTATCCGCATACATAATATTATCGTTTATATTTTGTTGTATCTGAAACAAAAATAAAGATATTCCTTCCGTTCCCGCCCGTTTTTAACCAATATGTTTTCGCGAAGAGCCGATTTGCGTACCCATTTACGCGGGTTTTTGAAGTACCTGTTACAAAATACCCCCTTATGCGGGTACATCGCTATCCGTATCCCTCTATATCTTTGCCCCGTCGAGAAAAAGACAACATATTATTCACTAATTAAATCCAACTACAACAATGAAGGTTAAAAGATTGATGAAGCTATTTCTTGTAATCGCGGTCGCCACCCTGTCGACCAATGTCCTATCCGCCCAAGAGAAGGGCGACATGGCCGTCGGGGGCAACCTTTCGATGGGGACAGGCAACGGGGTGACCAACTTCGGCATCGGCGCCAAGTACCAGTACAACGTGACGGATCCCATTCGCCTGGAAGGATCGTTCAACTACTTCCTCAAGAAGAACTACACCACCCTGTGGGACCTGACGGCATATGGTCACTGGCTTTTTCCCGTGGCGCAGAAAGTCACGGTATATCCTGTCGTGGGACTGGGAATCGTAGGGGCGAGCAGCAAGTACAAGCTCGAAGGAGTGCCCAATGGCTATGGGCAATACGTCAATGTCGACGGCGGCACCTCCAGTAGCAGCAACACCGAGTTCGGCTTTACCTTTGGAGGTGGCGTGGACTACCAGCTAACCGACAGGCTGACCGGCAACGCCGAGCTGAAGTACAAGATTGCCGGCCTTTGGGACCGTTTCATGTTCTCCGTGGGCGTCAACTACCGGTTCTAACCCCGCGCCTGAGCCGCATCCGCTAAAAAAAACGGCGGAAGATTTGGAATCGTCGCCTTTTACGCGCACCTTTGTGGCACGTATAACCCCAAACAGAATGAAGCCATGTCGCTATTCAGAGTGCTACTGTCCATCATCTTCCCACCCCTCGCCGTCATCGACAAAGGGTGCGGCTCGTTCATCATCGTACTCATCCTCACGCTGTTGGGATGGATACCCGGCGTGATTGCCGCGCTGATTATCCTGAACAAGAACAGCTAACAGCCCCCACCCTTTCGAGATACGCTAAGGAAGATCATACATATCGATATGGACGCCTTCTTCGCCTCCGTGGAGCAGCGCGACCATCCCGAGCTGCGGGGAAAGCCCGTAGCGGTGGGTCATGCCGAAGAGCGGGGGGTAGTGGCTGCGGCCAGCTATGAGGCGAGGCGCTACGGCGTGCGCTCGGCCATGTCGTCGCAACGCGCCAAGCGCCTCTGTCCGCAACTCATCTTCGTACCCGGACGGATGGAGGTGTACAAGCAAGTGTCCATGCAGATTCACGAGATCTTCCACGAATACACCGACATCATCGAGCCGCTCTCCGTGGACGAAGCGTTCCTCGACGTCACCCGAAACAAGAAAGACATCGAGCTGGCCGTCGACATCGCCAAGGAGATCAAGCTGAAAATCCGCGAACGGCTGCACCTCGTGGCCTCGGCGGGCGTGTCGTACAACAAGTTCCTGGCCAAGATAGCCTCCGACTATCGCAAGCCCGACGGGCTATGCACCATCCATCCCGACCAGGCGCTCCAGTTCATCGCCCGGCTGCCTATCGAGTCGTTCTGGGGCGTGGGGCCCGCGACGGCCAAGAAGATGCACCTGCTGGGCATCCGCGACGGCGAGCAGCTGCGCCAGTGCTCTCCACAGATGCTCACCGCCCACTTCGGCAAGGTGGGAAGCCTGTACTACGACTTCGCCCGAGGCATCGACGACCGTCCCGTGGAAACCTTCCGCGTCCGCAAGTCCATCGGCTGCGAGCACACCCTCGAGCGCGACATCGACAACCGATCTTCCATCATCATCGAGCTGTACCACGTCGCCGTGGAGCTGGTCGAGCGCCTCCAGCGAAAAGCGTTCAAAGGTACCACGCTCACGCTGAAGGTCAAGTTTCACGACTTCACACAGATTACCCGAAGCCTGACGCAATCCGACGAGCTGACCGGACTGAAGCAAATCCTCCCCCTGGCCAAGAAATTGCTGCGAAGCGTGGACTACGCCCAACACCCGATACGCCTTATCGGCCTCTCGGTTTCCAACCCCAAGGAAGAGCGAGAGCCGCTGCACGGCGTGTGGGAGCAACTCAGCTTCGAGTTCAGCGACTGGGAGGAGGAGTGATGATAAAGTATTGTGGCCGCCAATCGCGGTATAGTCCGGCAATCGCTTGGCGCATTGCTCCGAAAACCGTATTTTCGCGCACTATTTTGAAGCGATACAAAGTATGGAAAAGACAATAATGGACGCGAGCACGTGTCCGAAACCCGCACGAAGCGCGAAAGAGGGAAAGCCACTGAACGTCCTCTCGCTGTTCTCGGGCTGTGGAGGCATGGACCTGGGCTTCGAGGGAGGCTTCGTGGTACACGCCGGAAGCGTCAACGAGAGCCTCTCGCCCGATTTCGTCGAGAAGTCCGCCGGAAAGGATCGTGTCCTGCTGCGGCAGACGGCTTTCCGGATAGTCTTCGCCAACGACATCCTCAAGGAGGCGCGCGTGGCCTGGACACATCACTTCGCCAAGTTGGGGTATCCCCCGGCAATCTACCGCACGGACAGCGTGGTCGACCTCGTGAAACGACAGAAGACAGGCGAGAACGTGTTTCCGCCCGACATCGACGTGGTGACCGGCGGATTCCCTTGCCAAGACTTCAGCCTGTCGGGCAACCGGAGGGGATTCCAGTCGCGAAAGGACCACCAGGGAAAACCGATACAAGGCGAACTGCCCAGCGAGGAGACCCGAGGGAAGCTTTACTACTGGATGAAAGAGGTGATCGACATCACCCGGCCCAAGATCTTCATCGCCGAGAACGTGAAGGGATTGGTGAACCTGGGCGACGTGAAGGACATCATACAGCGTGACTTCTCCTCGGCCGACGGCGGCGGATACATCGTCTTGTCCCCGCAAGTGCTGCACGCCGCCAACTACGGCGTGCCGCAGTCGAGGGAGAGAGTCATCTTCATCGGCATCCGCAAAGACCTCCTGAAACGGGAAGCGCTCGAGGCGCTGACCCAAGAAAACATACCCGAAGCCTACAACCCTTACCCCCACCCCACGCACGCCTTCAGCGTACACGGAGAACGGTTGGCCCCCCCGCAAACCTTGCGCAACGTCTTCGCCCACCTGCGGGAGCCGGACGAGAGCGGCGACCCGTCGCAACAGTTCTATTCCAAGGCCAAGTTCATGGGCAAGCATTGCCAGGGACAGATCGAGGTATGCCTCGATAGCATAGGCCCCACCATCCGCTCGGAACACCACGGTAACATTGAGTACCGCCGCCTCTCGGCCGAGCATGGAGGGAAGGAGAACAAAGAACTCCGCAAAGGCCTGCCCGAGAGGCGCCTGACCCCCAGGGAGTGCGGACTGATACAGACATTCCCGACGGACTACGAGTTCGTCTTCAAGGAGGGCGACGGCAAGAGATACGCCCTCTCCGCCTCGGGAGCTTACAAGGTGATAGGCAACGCCGTACCCCCACTCCTCGCCTACCACATCGCCCGACGCATAGAAAGTTTATGGAACTTATACTTTGAATAGGAAAAATACTACTCGAATGAAAAAAATGTGCTACTTTCGCGAATTGATTAGAGACAATAAACCGTTATGACATACAACAAGAACGAAGAGACAGGCGAAAAGAGGAGCCTGAACTTCATAGAACAATCAGTGGAAAAAGATCTGAAAGAGGGGAAAAACGGAGGAAGAGTGCAGACGCGTTTTCCACCGGAGCCTAACGGTTATCTCCATATTGGCCACGCCAAGGCCATCTGCCTCGACTTTGGCATAGCGGCCGGACACGGCGGGGTATGCAACCTCCGTTTCGACGACACCAACCCCACCAAGGAGGACGTGGAATACGTGGAAGCCATCAAGGAGGACATACAATGGCTGGGATACCGGTGGGGGCAGGAGTTCTACGCCTCGGACTACTTCCAGCAACTCTGGGATTTCGCTATACGACTTATCGAAGAGGGAAAAGCCTACATCGACGAGCAAACCTCCGAACAGATAGCCCAACAGAAAGGGACACCCACACAACCCGGCACCGAAAGCCCGTACCGCGAACGCCCGGCGGCCGAGAGCCTGGAGCTGTTCCGGCGGATGAACACCGGAGAGATTGAGGAGGGCGCCATGGTGCTACGCGCCAAGATCGACATGGCCAATCCCAACATGCACTTCCGCGACCCCATCATCTACCGGGTGGTGAAACATCCGCACCACCGCACGGGAACCACCTGGAAAGCCTATCCAATGTACGACTTCGCCCACGGACAGAGCGACTACTTCGAGGGAGTGACCCACTCGCTCTGCACGCTCGAGTTCGTGTCGCACCGACCCCTATACGACCTCTTCATCGACTGGCTGAAACATGGCGAGGACCTGGACGACAACCGCCCCCGGCAGACCGAGTTCAACAAGCTCAACCTGAGCTACACGCTGATGAGCAAACGCAACCTCCTCACGCTGGTGAAGGAGGGATTGGTCAACGGATGGGACGACCCCCGCATGCCAACCCTTTGCGGCTTCCGCCGCCGCGGCTATTCGCCCGAGGCCATACATAAGTTCATCGACAAGATAGGGTACACCACGTACGACGCCCTCAACGACATCGCCCTGCTCGAAAGCTCCGTGAGGGAGGACCTGAACAGCAGGGCCATACGCGTGTCGGCCGTTGTCAATCCCGTGAAACTCGTCATTACCAACTACCCCGAAGGAGAAGTGGAACGGCTCGAAGCCATCGACAACCCCGAGGATCCCGCAGCGGGAAGCCACCTCATCGAGTTCGACCGCGAGCTGTGGATGGAGCGTGAGGACTTCATGGAAGAAGCGCCCAAGAAATTCTTCCGCATGACGCCCGGACAAGAGGTGAGGCTGAAGAACGCCTACATAGTGAAATGCACCGGCTGCAAGAAAGAGGCCGACGGAACCATCAGCGAGGTGTACTGCGAGTACGACCCCAACACCCGAAGCGGCATGCCCGACGCCAACCGAAAAGTGAAGGGAACGCTGCACTGGGTGAGCCGCGCGCACGCCCGGCAAGTGGAGGTGAGGCTATACGACCGCCTCTGGAAAGTAGAAAACCCGCGCGACGAGATGGCAGCCATACGCGAGGCCAAGAACCTCGACGCGCTAGAAGCGATGAAAGAGATTATCAATCCCGACTCCCTGAAAGTGCTCACCAACTGCTACATCGAAAAATACGCCACGGCGCTACCCCCACTCTCTTACCTGCAATTCCAGCGCATCGGATACTTCAACCTCGACAAGGAATCTACGCCGGAGCATCTGGTGTTCAACCGAACGGTGGGGCTGAAAGACACTTGGAGCAAGATCAATAAATAAGGAGAAAACAAAGACATGGGAAGAAAAAACTCGAATCACCCCTCCTTCAAAGAGGAGATGAGACAATTGATAGACGAGTACGAGGCGGCCACCGCGAACGGAGGGGCACCTTACTTCGACAGTCTGCAGCTGGCGGATATCGCCGACGCCTACCTGACGCAGTGGGAATTCGACCGAGCCAAGGAGGTCATAGAATATGGCTTGAAGCTCTATCCCAGCGACATTGACCTGATGGTGGAAGAAGCTTACCTATATATCGACACGCAGCAAATAGACAAGGCCGAGGAAGTGGCGAAGAGCATCATCGACCAAAGCGACTCGGAAGTCATCTTGCTGAGAGCCGAACTGTTGCTGCACGACGACGAGCCCGAGGAAGCCGAGCTGTTGCTCCAGGAGATGGAGGATGTCGACGACCCAGAAACCATCATCGACGTGATGTATCTGTACCTCGACCTCGGATATCCCGAATATGCCGAGGCATGGATGCGCAAGGGAGAGAAATACGCCAATAGCAAAAGCGACTTCAAGGCCGCGCAAGCCGAATACTACTCGGCCACCGAGCAGCTCGACGAAGCCATAGAGCTGTTCAACCAGCTACTCGACGAACACCCGCACAACGCCAGCTATTGGACAGGGCTGGCACGGAGCTACTCCAGAAAGATGGAGACCGACAAGGCCATCGACGCCTGCGACTTCGCCCTGGCCATCGACGAAAATTACGGGGAAGCCTACGCCTTGAGAGCCTATAGCTACTTCTACCTCAACAACCCCGAACGCGCGCTGAGCGACTTCATGAAATCCATGGAGCTGCGCTCCATCAGCGACGAGATGGGATACATGCTCATCGGGCTGACCTACGCCATGGACCACGAATGGGAGAAATCCATCGAATATTTCGAGAAAGTGATAGCCATGATGGGCGACACCCGGCGAGACAAAAGCCTGCTGATGGACATGTACAACAACGAAGCTTACGCGCTGGGGAAGCTGGGACGGATCGACGAAGCCATGGCCGTGAGCGAAAAGGCCATGGACATCGACGAGCGATACGTCAACAACTTCGTCACGCAAGGCAAGATACTGCTGATGCAGGACAGGGAAAAGGAAGCCGAAAAGACGTTCCGCGAGGCGGTGGGATTGGACAACGGAGCGGACGTATGGGCCGACATCGGCGGAAGCTACCTGGAGTGCAACCAACCCGAGAAGGCCAAGCTATACTACGAGCGGGCGTACCAAGAGAACCCCAACATCGAGTCGGTGAAGGAGAAACTCTGCATACTCTGCCTGCTCTGCCACGATTACGACGGCTTCTTCAGGTACAGCTGGGACAGCCATCGCATAGTGAGCCGGGAGCAATTGCAGCAACTCCTCACGCGAACGCTCGACCGAGAAGGGAAGGAAGAGAATCTCTCCGACGTGATAGACCGGCTGCGGAGAGACATGAACGAATATGAATAACAACCAGTATAATCCCTGAAGAGAAAGTATGGAATCCGTAGCCTTTATCCAGTGGTGCCTTGACCATCTCAACTATTGGACCATCACCCTGTTGATGACTATCGAAAGCTCATTCATCCCCTTCCCGTCCGAAGTGGTAATCCCCCCTGCCGCTTGGAAAGCGGCCAACAGCAGCGAACTGAACGTCTACCTCGTGGTGCTCTTCGGGACGATCGGGGCCGACATCGGAGCCTTGATCAATTATTACCTGGCCAAATGGCTGGGACGCCCCATCGTCTACAAGTTCGCCAACAGCCGCTTCGGACACGTCTGCCTCATCGACGAGGCGAAAGTACAGCACGCCGAGGAGTACTTCGACAAGCACGGCGCGCTGTCCACCTTCATCGGACGGCTCATACCGGCCGTACGCCAACTCATCTCCATTCCCGCCGGACTGGCGAGGATGAAGCCGCACACCTTCTTGCTCTACACCACGCTGGGAGCCGGACTGTGGAACAGCATCCTAGCCGCCATCGGCCATTACCTCTCTACCGTACCCGGCATCGAGACGGAAGAGCAACTCATCGCCAAGGTGACGGAGTACAGCCACGAGATCGGATACGTGTTCATCGCCGTAGGCGTGCTCATCGTAGGATACCTCGTCTACCAGGGAATGAAGAAAAAGCCCGCGGGCGAAGCGGGCAACAATAAAAACAGCAATGACCCCGAATAACTCCGGGCATCCTTGCGTACACGACCTGTAACTTAATTCAATAATAATATAACGTATGAAAACAGCATTGATCTCAGGTATCACCGGGCAAGACGGTTCGTATCTTGCGGAGTTTCTTTTGCAAAAAGGGTACGAGGTACACGGCATCCTGCGCCGCTCATCCTCGTTCAACACCGGACGCATCGAGCACCTCTACTTCGAGGAGTGGGTGCGTGACATGAAACAGAGCCGCACCATCAACCTGCACTATGGCGACATGACCGACTCCAGCTCGCTCATCCGCATCATCCAGCAGGTACAACCCGACGAGATATACAACCTGGCCGCGCAGAGCCACGTGAAGGTATCGTTCGACGTACCCGAGTACACCGCCGAAGCCGACGCCGTGGGCACGCTACGCATGCTCGAAGCCGTGCGCATCCTCGGATTGGAAAAGAAGACACGCATCTATCAAGCCTCCACCTCCGAGCTGTTCGGAAAGGTGCAAGAGGTACCGCAGAAGGAGACCACACCCTTCTATCCCCGCTCGCCTTATGGCGTGGCCAAGCAATATGGCTTCTGGATCACCAAGAATTATCGCGAGAGCTACGGCATGTTCGCCGTCAATGGCATACTGTTCAACCACGAGAGCGAACGCCGGGGCGAAACCTTCGTCACCCGGAAAATCACGCTGGCGGCCGCACGCATAGCGCTCGGCGAGCAGGACAAGCTCTACCTCGGCAACCTCAACTCGCTCCGCGACTGGGGATACGCCAAGGACTACGTGGAGTGCATGTGGCTCATCCTGCAGCACAACGTACCCGAAGATTTCGTCATCGCCACCGGCGAAATGCATACCGTACGCGAATTCGCCACGCTGGCTTTCCACGAGGTGGGCATCACGCTCCGCTGGGAAGGTGAGGATCTCGACGAGAAAGGCATCGACACCGTCACGGGACGGGTGCTGGTGGAGGTCGACCCCAAATACTTCCGCCCCGCGGAGGTCGAACAATTGCTGGGCGACCCCACCAAGGCCAAGAAATTGCTGGGATGGAATCCCCGCAAGACGTCCTTCGAGGAACTGGTGCGCATCATGGCACGTCACGACGTGGAGAAGGTGAAACGCATGATTGCCAACAAGCATTGACATGGAGAAGAACGCCAAGATATATGTGGCCGGGCACCGTGGGCTGGTAGGCTCGGCCATCTGGAAGAACCTGGAAGCGAAAGGCTACACCAACCTCGTGGGACGTACCCACAAGGAGGTCGACCTGCTCGACGGCGCGGCCGTGCGCCAATTCTTCGACGCCGAGCGACCCGAGTACGTGTTCCTGGCCGCCGCCTTCGTGGGCGGCATCATGGCCAACAACATCTACCGTGCCGACTTCATCTACAAGAACTTGCAGATACAGCAGAACGTCATCGGCGAGAGCTTCCGCCACGGCGTGAAGAAGCTGCTCTTCCTGGGCAGCACATGCATCTATCCCCGCGACGCCGAACAGCCCATGCGCGAGGAGACGTTGCTCACCTCGCCGCTGGAGTACACCAACGAGCCGTATGCCATCGCCAAGATAGCCGGACTGAAGATGTGCGAAAGCTTCAACCTACAGTATGGCACCAACTACATCGCCGTGATGCCCACCAACCTCTACGGCCCCAACGACAACTTCGACCTCGAACGCAGCCACGTGTTGCCTGCCATGATACGGAAGATACACCTCGCCCACCGACTTATGGAGGGCGACTGGCAAGCCATCAGAAACGACTTGGCCCGCCGGCCCGTGGAGTGTGTTGGCGGCGACAGCCCCGAGGAGGATATTCGCGATATCCTCCGCAAGTACGGCATCGGCCCCTCCGAGCTGACGCTCTGGGGAACGGGAACGCCCCTGCGCGAATTCCTGTGGAGCGAAGAGATGGCCGACGCCAGCGTGTTCGTGATGGAGCACGTCGACTTCAGGGACACCTACCGCGAAGGCGCGAAAGAGATACGCGACTGCCACATCAACATCGGTACCGGACGGGAGATCAGCATCAGGAAACTCGCCGAGCTGATTGTCGACACGGTGGGATACAAGGGCAAACTCTCCTTCGACAGCTCCAAACCCGACGGCACCATGCGCAAACTCACCGATCCATCGAAACTGCACGCCCTCGGATGGCATCACCAGATCGAGATCGAGGAAGGGGTCAAACGAATGTATAAGTGGTATTTAGCTTAAAATAATCTCGTCCATTGTATGAGTTTTATCGATATTATACTTATATTTGCGCACTTGAACTCTAAATGTGCAAAACAACAACAATGGAACAAAGCTTTATAGCGTATATTGAGAACAGCATCAGGAACAACTGGGACTTGGATGCGCTGACCGATTACAATGGAGCCACCTTGCAATACAAGGACGTGGCACGGAAGATTGAAAAACTACACATCATCTTCGAAGAAAGTGGCATCCGCAAGGGTGACAAGATAGCGGTGTGCGGCAGGAACTGCTCCCATTGGGGAGTGACGTTCCTCGCCACGCTGACCTACGGCGCCGTTATCGTACCTATCCTCCACGAATTTAAGGCAGACAACGTTCACAACATCGTCAACCACTCCGAAGCCAAGCTCCTCCTTGTGGGAGACCAGGTGTGGGAGAACCTCAACGAGGCTGCCATGCCGCTGCTCGAGGGCATCTTGATGATGAACGATTTCACCTTGCTCGTGTCGCGAAGCGAGCGTCTGACCCACGCCCGCGAGCACCTCAACGAGATGTTCGGCCGCAAGTATCCCAAGAACTTCCGCCGCGAGCACATCGACTACCACAAGGACCAACCCGAGGAGCTGGCCGTGCTCAACTACACTTCGGGAACTACCGGCTACTCCAAAGGCGTGATGCTCCCCTATCGCAGCCTATGGTCGAATACCCGCTTCGCCTACGAGGCGTTGGAACTGAAGGCCGGCGACCGAATCGTCTCCATGCTTCCCATGGCGCACATGTACGGGCTGGCCTTCGAGTTCCTATACGAGTTTTCCATCGGCTGCCACATCTTCTTCCTCACCCGCATGCCCAGCCCGAAAATCATCTTCCAGGCCTTTGCCGAGGTGAAGCCGCGCATCATTATCGCCGTACCGCTCATCATCGAGAAGATTATTAAGAAAAGCGTGCTGCCCAAACTGCAGACACCTACCATGAAGATCCTGCTGCGCGTACCCATTATCAACGACAAGGTGAAGTCGAAGGTGCGCGAACAGATTATCAGCGCTTTCGGCGGAAACTTCTATGCGGTCATCGTAGGAGGAGCGGCGTTCAACCAGGACGTGGAACAATTCCTCAAGATGATCGACTTCCCCTACACCGTAGGCTACGGCATGACGGAATGTGGACCCATCATCGCCTACGAGGACTGGCAACGTTTCAAGCCCGGCTCGTGCGGGAAAGCCACCCCGCGCATGGAGGTACGCATCCTCTCGTCGAACCCCGCCACCATACCCGGAGAGATTGTCTGCAAAGGGGCCAACGTCATGCTGGGATACTACAAGAACGAGGAAGCCACCAAGCAAGTGCTCGACAAAGACGGATGGCTGCACACCGGAGACCTCGCCCTGATGGACACCGAAGGAAACATCACCATCAAGGGACGGAGCAAGAACTTGCTGTTGAGCGGTAGCGGACAGAACATTTACCCCGAAGAGATAGAGGAGAAGCTGAACAGCCTGCCCTACGTGGCCGAGAGCATCATCGTGCAGCAGAACGCGAAATTGGTAGCCCTCGTCTACCCCGACTTCGACGACGCCTTCGCCCACGGCCTCAAGACCGAGGATATGGAACGGCTGATGGAGGAGAACCGCGTCGCGCTCAACGCGTTGCTACCCGTCTACAGCCAAGTGGCCAAAGTGAAAATCTACCCCGAGGAATTCGAGAAAACGCCGAAGAAGAGCATCAAGAGATACCTCTACCAAGAGGCGAAGGGATAAGACGAGTTGACGAGGAGATAAAATAGAAGAAACAATAATGAAAAGAATCCCAAAAATCCTACTTACGGCAGCCCTACTGATGGCTGCCGTTTGTGTATCGGCGCAGAACAAGAGCGCCGGCATCAACCTTTCCCTCTGGAAAGGCGCGGCCACACAGCCGCTCGACACCATGCAGACCACCTACCTCAACCTGGGACTGATGTCGTCCATGAACCGCCTGCACGGCGTGGGCGTCAACGCCTTGGGAAGCGTGGTCAGAGGCGACGTCAACGGCTTGCAACTCACCGGCCTGGCCAACCTGGCGGGCGGAAGCATGAGGGGCGTGCAGATGGCCGGATTCAGCAACGTGAGCGGCAACAACAGCATCGGCTTGTCGGTGGCCGGATTAGTGAACATCGCCGGCAACGACTACCGAGGCGTGACGATAGCCGGACTGACGGCCATAGCGGGCGACAGGCAGTCGGGGGTCATGATTGGCGGCTTGCTCAACGTAGTGGGCGACAGCTCCTCGGGAGTGCAACTCTCGGGCATAGCCAACGTCGTAGGCAGCAACTTCTCCGGACTGGCCCTATCGGGTATGCTCAACGTGGCGGGCGAGGACGTCAGCGGCTTGCAAGTGGCCGGACTGGCCAACATAGCCACGAAGCGAATGAACGGATTGCAGATAGGGCTTTTCAACTACGCCACGGAATTGCACGGCTTCCAGCTCGGACTGGTGAACGCCAACCCCGACACGCGCATACAATTCTTGCTCTACGGAGGCAACACCACGTGGGCCAACGTGGGCGTGCGATTCAAGAACAGGCTTTTCTATACCATCGTAGGCATCGGAACGATGCAGGAGGGATTGCGCGACAAACCGACTTTCAACGCTTCCTACCGGGCCGGACTATCGGTCAACCTCTTGCCTAAGCTGGCCCTAAGCGGCGACCTCGGCTACCAACACATCGAAACGTTCAAGAATCACGATGACGAACGTATCCCCCGACGCCTCTACGCCCTCCAAGCCCGCGTCAACCTGGAGTATCAAGTCACACGCAGGGTCGGACTGTTCGCCACCGGCGGATACGGCATCACACGCCGTTACGCCTGCCACTCCCGCAACTTCGACAAAGGAGCCATCGTGGAAGGGGGAATAGTAGTGGAAATGAGGAATTGAAACAAGAGGCGGTTTCGCGAGGCCGACAAATTTCAACCACGGATTCGCGAAGAGCGAAAAGCTCGGGCTTTTGTAATCAGATTTCGGGAACGGAGAAAAAAGCCCGGGCTTTTGTAATCAGATTTCGGGAATGGAGAAAAAAGCCCGGGCTTTTGTAATCAGATTTCGGGAACGGAGAAAAAAGCCCGGGCTTTTGTAATCACATTTCGGGAATGGAGAAAAAAGCCCGGGCTTTTGTAATCAGATTTCGGGAACGGAGAAAAAAGCCCGGGCTTTTGTAATCAGATTTCGGGAACGGAGAAAAAAGCCCGGGCTTTTCGTCTCATGCGGATGTGCATAAAGCTTTCGCGTCTCCGGAATAAAAAATGAGCCGCCGAAGAATCACTCCCCGGCGGCCCACATCGATGAAACTCCTTAAGAGTTATTTGTTTTTATATGACTAAAGTTTCCCAACCTCTCGCTCACAGATTGGACTTGGTTACAGATCCGCGAGGGGGTAACTCTGAGTCCTCCCTTCCAGCGGAGGGGAGGTGCCCGAAGGGCG